>WGLQ01000005.1 GCA_016125495.1 Hyphomicrobiales bacterium
GATGTGCGCGCGATGCTGGCGGCGATCGCCAGGCGCTGTAATGTGATCGGCTTCGATTTCGTCGAGGTCAATCCGCTGCTCGATGTCGGCACGGGGGCGACGAGCTATCTCGGCGCGGTGACGGCGGCGACGTTCCTCGGCTTCGTCACGGGCGCGGACTGAGGGGGTGCCGACCGGGGCGCGCGCCGCGCGTCCTGGATCGAAGTGACACACGTCAACAAGCGCGTTGCCGGCGCCGACCGCAACGACTATCGGGCGGTCGGCGCGTCTGCTAGCGATTCCATGGAGATCGGGGGGATCGGACGCGGCCGGGGCGGGATCGCATGCTCTTTCACAGCCAGCTTTTCATCCTGGCGTTCCTGCCGGTGACGGTTGCGCTCTATTATGCCTCGGCTCGGTCGCCACGGGTGCGTGAGTGGTTGCTGATCGCGGCGTCGCTGTTCTTTTATTCCTGGTGGGACGTGCGCTTCCTGCCGCTGCTGCTGGCGCAGACACTGGTCAGCTGGCTGGCGGCGGAGGGGGCCTTCCGGTTCGGGGCGCGCTGGCTGCTCGGGGCGGCGATCGCGGCGAACCTCGCCGTGCTCGGGCTCTACAAGTACCTCGATTTCTTCGTTTCCATCGCCGAAGACGCCATCGGATCGCCGTTGCCTCGCGCGGACCTCATCCTTCCGATCGGCATCAGCTTCTACACCTTCCAGATCATCTCGTATCTGGCGGACGTGCTCCGGGGAGAGGCGCCGCGCTACGGCATCCGGCGGTTTTCCCTCTTCGTCGTTCTATTCCCCCAGCTCATCGCCGGGCCGATCGTGCGGCACAACGAGATCGTGCCGCAGTTCGACCTCGATCCGATGCGCGAAGGTGTGGCGGAGCGCATCGCAAAGGGGCTGGTGCTGCTGGTGGCGGGGCTGGTTGCCAAGGTGCATCTCGCCGACCGGTTGGCCGAGGTCGTCGATCCGATCTATGCGGCGGCGGGCGTGGGGCCGGTCACCTTCGCCGAGGCGGGCCTTGCCATCCTCGGGTTCGCGCTGCAAATCTTCCTCGATTTCGCGGCCTATTCGGAGATGGCGATCGGCATCGCACTGATGCTCGGCCTGACGCTTCCGATGAATTTCAACCAGCCGTACCGCGCTCAGAACCTCAGGGATTTCTGGCGGCGCTGGCACATGACGCTCTCGCGCTTCCTCAGGGACTATCTTTATATTCCGCTCGGTGGCAGCCGCGCGGGCTGGTGGCGCTACGTGATGGCGAGCCTCGTGACGATGGGGCTCTGCGGTCTCTGGCACGGGGCGGGCTGGACGTTCATCATCTGGGGGCTGGCGCATGGGGTGGGGCTCGTCGTCTGTCGGGCCTGGCAGCTCGGGCGGCTTTCGATGCCGGCTCCGCTCGGCTGGCTGGCGACGTTTTCCTTCGCGGTTCTGCTCTTTGCGATCTTCCGGGCGCCGGACCTCGCGACGGCTGGTCACATCTACGGCGGTTTTTTCTTTCCGGCCGAGTGGGGGCAGATGCCTCGCGGCGGCACGCTCGTGCTGCTCGCCATCGCGCTCGCCATCGCGCTCGCCCCGCGGCCGATGCTGAGCCTCGTCGACGGCTGGCAGAGGCCGAGGCGCTGGATGGTGGCGGCGGTCGTCGTGGCGGCCGTCGCGGGCATTCTCGAGGTCGGCAAGGGCCAGCCCGAGACGTTCATCTATTTCCAGTTCTGAGGAGGGCGGGATGGACTGGAGCCGATTCCTCAGGGCGAGCCTCTTCGGTATCGCGGCGGTCCTGGTGGCCATCCTCGCATTCGTCGCGCTCATGGACCCCTATGGGAACCTCCGCCACAGGCTCGCCGGTCCCCACGTCGCAATGGACCTCAACCAGCGCTATCAATTCCCCTCCATCATTTTCAGCGGCGAGTTCGATTCGCTCGTCATCGGCACATCGACGGCGCGGCTCCTCGAGCCTACCCGCCTCGAAGCGGCCTTCGGCGGGCGCTTCGCCAATCTCGGCATGAATGCGAGTACGGCCTTCGAGCAGTCACAACTGATGAAGCTCTTCCTACGCGAAGTCGCGCGGCCGCATGCGCTCGTGATCGGGATCGACCATGCCTGGTGCGCAGCGGATGCGGATGTCGAGCGCACGACCCATCGTGGCTTTCCGCCCTGGATCTACGACGACAACCCCTGGAACGACTGGCTTTATCTCCTCAATGCGAAGTCGGTCGAGATCGCGGGACGCCAGCTCGGGGCAAGGCTCGGGCTCGAGGAGCCGCGCATTCCCCGCGCGGGCTTCGGCGTTTCCATCCACGATGAGGCGACCTACGATCCCCTGAAGGCCAAGGTGCGGATCGCGGAGTATGGCGAGGTCTCGGCGGCGCCGCGACGCGAACTGCCGGCGCTGGTCTGGCTCGAGGACGTGCTCGCGGTTGCGCCGCGCGAAATGCTGAAGCTCGCCATCGTGATCCCCGTGCACGTCAGAGCGCAACCCGTCCCCGGATCGCCCGCCGAGGCGCACGAAGCCGAATGCAAGCGGCGGATCGCGGAGATCGGGGCGCGCCATGGCGCGACGGTCGTGGATTTTCGGTACCCCTCTCCGCTGACCCGCGAGGACGGCAACTACTGGGATGCGCTGCACTGGCGGTTGCCGATCGGCCAGCGGATCATCGAGGGCGCGCTTGCGGCGGTGGAGGGAAAATCGGGGCCGGAATGGCGGCTCCTGGCGCGACCTGGTGTGGTCGAGGCCAAGAGGTTCTGACGGAGTTTCTCAGAGCGCGGGTCCCGTCTTCATCCTCTCCTGCTCATCGGGTGTCGGGGTGTGGTTGAACAGGTAGGCGCTTTCGCAGGCTTGCCTTCCGCCGAGTGCCGCGATGCGGGCGCCCTGGTCCGCGAAACAGCGGGCGTTGACCTCCTCGGGATCGCAGACGGCGGTAAGGCGCCGGGCACCTTCCGTGAGGGCCGCCGCAACCTCCGGCCGCCACCTGCTTTCGGGAGCGAGATCCTCGAGTTCGTGCGGATCGGCCGACAGGTCGAAGAGTTGCGGCGGCTGGCCGACGTAGGCGATGTATTTCCACGACTGCCAGCGAACCATGAAGGTTCCGGTCTTGGAGCCGCCGTCGTGATATTCGCTGAAGGCGGTGCGCTCGAGGTCGTCGGGTTCGCATGCGAGTGCGGCGAGGGAGCGGCCCGGCAGGGCGCGGCTCCAGTCGTCGTCGGGGCTGCCGGTGACGGAGACCGCGGTCGGGGCGAGGTCGAGGAGGCTCGCCGCGGTCGCCACCTTGCGGCCGGCGGGAATTCCGGGGCCGGCAACGATGAGGGGGACGCCGGCCGAGGCCTCGTACATGAGCTGCTTGGTCCAATAGCCCTGGTCGCCGAGCATCTCGCCGTGGTCGGAGGTGTAGAGGACCATCGTGTCATCGCGCGCGCCGCTGGAATCGAGCGCAGTCAGAATGCGACCGACGCAATGGTCCATGAAGCTGACGAGCCCATAGTAGGCGACGCGGGCCTCGCGCATGCGCTGCTCGTCGAAATAGCGATCGTAATCGTAGAACGAGGCGATGTTGCGCAGTTCGGGATGGCTCGGCGGGCGGCGCTCGCCAAAGCCGATCGGCAGGTCGACGGTTGCGGGATCGTAGAGATCGAAGAACTCGCGCGGCGCGCGCAGGGGATAGTGGGGGCTTACGAGGGAGACGAATGCGGCCCACGGCTCGGCACCCCGCGCCCGCGAGGCGAGCCAGTGCTCGGCGGCATCGGTTATGGCGCGGTCGTAGTCGGTGTAGCTCGAGGGGCCGGCCCCGACGTCGTCAGCCAGCTCGGCCGCGGAGGTATAAGGTGGCGGGTCCTGCCGCAGAAGGCCGATCGCCCAGCCGACACCGCCGACGACGTGCATCGGGAGGATCTCCTCGGAAAAGCCGTTGTCGTCGGCGCCGGAGCGGAAATGCAGCTTGCCGATGGAGACCACCTCGCGACCGGCATCGCGCAGATGGTGCATCCAGGTCCGGCGCCGGCCGTCGTAGGGGGTGGCGCTGTCCCAATAGCCGATGCGGTGGACATGATCGCCACACGCGATGGCGGCGCGCGTCGGCACGCACATCGGCGAGGGCGTATAGGCATTGGTGAACATGCTGCCGCGAGCGGCGAGCGCGTCGATGTTGGGCGTGCGCACGATGGCGTGGCCAGCGCACCCCATCGCATCCTTGCGGTGTTCGTCGGAAATGATGATCAGGAGGTTCTTCGGCTTCCCGCTGTCAGCCATGAGGTTCGCTCCGCCTCTGGGTAAACGGCCAGGTGGGCCGCTAGCCTCACTTCAGCATGAAACGCGTCAGATGGCGAGCGACGTCGGCGGCGGCCTCGAGGAGGATGGCGTGCTTGACCTCGGGCAGCACGACGAGTTCGGCAGCGGGCATCGCCTCGGCGATGAGACGGTTGAGGCGGGGGTTGCAGCCGCCGTCGTTCTCGCCGGTGAGAACGAGCGCACGGTGGGAGATTTCGTGCAGCCAGGGACCCATCTCGGTGCCGGCGTAGATGCGAAAGACGTTCATGAAGACATTAGCGTCGGTCGCGACGACCTGGTCGAGGCGGCGACGCACGATGTCCGGGTTGGCGGCAATGAAGGGGTCGGTGAACCAGCGGGCGGTGAGCGTTTCGAGGACCCGGGGAATGCCCTTTTCCTCCATGGCGTTGACGACGCCCCACACCTTGGTGCTGTCGTCCGCGGTGCGGAAGGCAGCCGTAGAGAGAAGGCCGAGGGAAAGAACACGATCGGGAAACCGGCGGGCGTAGGCGGGACCGATCATGCCGCCGAGGGAATGGCCGGCGATGTGGACGCGGGAAAAGCCCGAACGCTCGCGCACCCGATCGAGATCGGCAACGAGCTCGTCGAGGCCGAACGGGGCATCGGGGACCGGTGAGGCGCCATGGCCGCGAAGATCATAGGAGACGAGCGTGAACCGGTTGGTGAGCAGTGGGGCAACGAGGCGCCAGGCGTCGCGCGCCGCGCCGATGCCATGCACCAGGACCAGCGGTGGTCCCGCGCCCTCGACGGTCATGGCGCAGTCGATCGGGGTCGCTTCCATGGCCGGGGCTCCCATCAGGACTTCTCGGGCGTGTCGGGATATTTATCCGAGCAGAGTACGCCTCCGGAGCCCCAGTCGCCCTTGGCGACGTCGGTGATGACGATCTGGACGGCCTCCGGCTTGCCACCGCAGGTGCGCACGAAGGCGTCGGTCAGCTCGCGCACCAGCGCGCGCTTCTGATCGGTGCTGCGCCCCGGGAACATTTCCACCCTGATGATAGGCATGACATTCTCCGTTCGATGAATGAGAACTACTCGGCCGCAGCGCTGGCGGGTCGGTTGGTCGCCGAGCGACGTCCGGTGAAATGTGGCATCACCTCCTCGGCGAAGCGATGGAGGCATTCGAGGGTCTCGGCCTGGCTCGCGCCGAAATTCACGCTGAGGATCATACGGTCGACACCGGCCTCGGCGTAGGGGGCGAGCTTGTCGATCATCTCCTGGGGCGTGCAGATGAGGAGGCTTTCGGCGAGCTGCTCGATGGTCTGGCGGCGCGGCAGCGGCTTTATCATCCCGTGTTCGACGATGCCGGGACCGGTGTAGACGTTGTCGAAGCGGCTGTAGTAGTCGTTCGCGGCCTCGATCTTGGCGCGCCGGTCGGCCTCGCCCGTGGCGATGAAGGCGACGCGCGAGAGCGAAAGCGTCAGGTGCGCACCTGCCTCACCCATCTCCTCCTTGGCTCGGGTGAAGGCGCCGACCTGATCCAACATCATTTGGTGGTCGCCCGAAAGCGGTGTCGTCTGGATGTGGAAGCCGCGCTTGGTGCAGGCATAAATCCCCTCAGGCACCATCACCGCCATCATCAACTTGATGGGACGAACCGGGCGCGGCATCACCGTCAAGGGCTCGAAGTCGTAGTATTTCCCCTTCCAGGATACCTCCTCGCGGGTCAGCAGCGCCTGGAGGACATCGAGGCTCTCGTCGAATTTCTCGCGGCTGACGGCGAGCGGCACGCCGAGGCGGTCCATCTCGAAACCGAAGGCGCCGCGGCCGACGCCGAGATGGAGGCGGCCACCCGTCAGGATGTCGGCGACGATCACCTCGCCGGCGTAAATGCGCATGTCGTGCAGCGGGAGCACGACGACGGAGGTCAGGATCTTGATGCTCCGCGTGCGTTCGGCGATCTGCACGGCGAGTTGGAGCGGGGCCGGCAGCATCAGGATGTTGATGAGGTGATGCTCGGTGAGCGAGACGGCGTCGAAGCCGAGGCGGTCGGCGAGGACGGCCTGCTCGACCATGGCGGCATAGAGGTTGTCACCACCGACGCTCTTGTCGGGATAGTAGGCCGATAGCTGGATGCTGAATTCCATCGATGCGAACCCTCCCCCTTGCCGGCCGTCGATGCGACCTGCCAGCACCATCGCGCAGAACGCTCGATCTTGAAAATGAAAACTTATGCACTGATAGTTCGATAGTTTCGAACCAGGGATCGCGAACTCGGATGAACCTTGCCGCACTGCGCACCTTTCTGGCCGTGGTCGAGGCGGGCAACCTCAACAAGGCGGCCGAGCACCTCAACGTCACCCAATCGACGGTGACGGCGCGCCTCGATGCGCTCGAGGAGACGCTGGGCCAGCCACTGCTGGTGCGCTCACGGCGTGGCGCGCAACTGACGCGCGCGGGCTTTGCTTTCCAGCGCCATGCTGAACTCATGGTGCAGGCCTGGGAGCAGGCGCGAAAGGCGGTCGGCCTGCCGCGCGGGTTCTCCGGGCTGTTCAGTTTCGCCAGCCATCCGGACCTCTGGGAAAGCGCTGGGGCGGCCTGGCTGGAGCGGGCGCGGCGGGCGCAGCCGGAACTCGCATTCGAGGCCTGGCCCGGGACGCTGCGTGAGATCGAACTCTGGCTCTCGAGCGGGCTGACCGATGCCGCGCTGACGACCGAGCCGATCGCCGGTCCCGGTGTCGCCTCGCGCGAGATCACGCGCGAGCGGCTGGTGCAGGTGGCGAGCGTTGCCCGGCGCGTCCAGCGCTGGGACCCGGCGTACATCTATGTCGATCTCGGCCCCGAGTTCCGGCGCCAGCATTCACTGGCCTGGCCGGTCGATGAGACCGCCTACATGACATTCGGCGCGAGTCGGTGGGCGCTCGACTTTCTCCTGTCGCGGGGCGGGTCGGCATACCTTCCTTGGGGCCTCGCCGGCCCGCAGGTGGCGGCCGGCCGGCTCCATCCGGTCGAGGGAGCGCCAGAGTTCTCGCGGCCGGTCCACCTCGTTTGGCGCGAAGCGAGCCTGCAGGCTCACCCCTGGATCGGCGATTGCAATCCGGAGCCCGGTGGCTGAGGCGCCGGGCACGACGGCCGGTGACTATTTCTTTTCCTCGGGTTGGCAGAGGAAAATCGGTGGTTCGTAGCGGAACGGGCGCACGGTGATGAAGGCCTCCGGCTTGCTCCAGGCCGAGGAGTTGTCGACCGCCATCCACTCGCCGATGGTGACGCCGACGTGGCGGAAAAGAACGCCGCCCTTCTTTTCCCGATCGACGTGGACGCCGCGGCCGATGCGCGGTAGGGGGCCCTCGTAGTGCGAATTCCAGGCGACGAGGCAACCGGCTCGCTGGGTGTCCGACGGCCGCCAGCCTGCTTTCCAGGCCATGTCATAGATCGCCTTGGCGTCGGCGGTGGACTTGGCCCACTTGCAGCCAGCCTGCTTCAGGATGGCGTAGACGACGAGGGCGCAGGAATTGTAGCCCGGCATGTCGTCGACACGGGTCGCGGCGGTGTGCGTGCGAACACCGTAGAGGAGGCCGTTCTTGCCGGCATCGAAGGCATTGGGTGCTTCGCTCGCGTAGTGGGTGATGGCCTCCGGCGAGCAGTCGGCGGCGGGCGGTGTGGCGAGGCCCTGGCCGTCGGTGGAAACGAGGCTGACGAGGCCCGTGCCGCCCAGGCTCCAGCTGCCATCCACCCCGGCAGAGACATAGGCGCCGGTCGTTTGAGGCAGGTGGGAGGCGTCGACCGCACCGAGCCGGGGGGCGAGTTCCCCGGTATCGGGGACCGCGGGCTCGGTCGACGGGCGGACCTGCGTTTCGGAGCCTGCCGGCGCCGGCCGGCTTTCACGCCCGATGAAGGACCAAAGGGCGCCGAGACTGCCGCGATAGCTCGGGGACTGCCCGGGCTCACTCGCGAGGGACGAGGGAGGCGACAGAAGCGCAACGAGCGCGCCCGCGAGCAGAATCGAAGGAAGGAAGCGGGGCGGCGCGCTCACGAGCGGGCTCCCGGCTCGACTCGCGCGATCACGTCGATCTCGAGCAGGAAATCGGGATGGGCGAGACCTGAGATGATGAGCATCGTGTGGGGCGGATAGCCGGGACCCGCGAAATAGCGCGGGAAGAGTTCGGCGCGGGCCTCGCGGAACGGTTGAACATGGGCGGGATCGACGAGGTAGGACGTGACCATGGCGACGTCGTTGCAGGACGCTCCCGCCCCCTCGAGCACGCCGGCGATATTGGCGAGCACCTGGGCGAACTGGGCCTTGAAGTCACCCTTGCCGACGATCGCACCCTTGGCATCGACCGCCACCTGGCCCGATACGAACAGCAATTCGCCGCCCGGGGCGACGCGGGCGAGCTGGCTGTAGGCGCTCTGTGGGGCGACGGCGCCGGGCGGGTTCTCGTAGCGGACGGCAGGGGAAGCGGGCATGGCTAACCTCCGAGGCTCCATTCGGGGCGTGAGTCGGCAGGCGATCACCCACAGAATCGGCGTTCGTGTGGCACTTGGCAAGCGGTGGGCGGTCCGGCTATCGCGGCGGCATGGCGAGCAGGCTGGCGAGCAACACGGTAATGGCGGCGCACCAGCTCGCGGCAATCCGCGTGGCGATGCCGCTCCAGGTCATCCACCCTCGTTTCGTCAGCCAGCGCACCAGGGTGACCAAAACGACGACGAGAATGGCGACGGCCGCCACGATCCCGAGCACGAACCACCACCACTGGTCGTCGGCCGGCCCGTCGAGATAGCCGGAAAGCCCCATCGAGGCTCCGATGAGGAGGCCGCCGGGCCAGGCGAGCCATGGCATGGCAAAGCCCGAGGCGGCATAGGTGGCGCCGGCCGCCGCGAAGCCGGCGAGGGGGATGAAGGCGTAGACCTCGAGGCCGTGGCGCTCGGGAACGAGAAGGCCGGCAACGAGCCCGACGGCGAGGGCCAGAAGGGCGATGTGAACGGTTCGGGGGCCTGTGCCGTCGCGACGCCGAGAGGTCTCGAGCCCGTAATAGAGTGCGATGGCGAGTACGCCGAGGAGGATGCTCGGGGTCATGACCGCGTGCACCATGCCGGACTCGAGATAGGTCGAGTTCTCGTGGATGCCGTGCGCGGCGGCCGGATGCGATGCCCCCGCGAGTGCCAGGAATGCAGTGATCGCCATCGGCGCGGCGCGGCGGCGACCTCGATGGACAGATGGCGGTGCCGGCGCGACGGACGGCTCGAACATCAGGCCCCCACCAGGAACCAGACGCCCATGCCACCAATCAAGCCGCCGGCGATACGGCTCACCCAGCCGTCGACCAGCCGGCCGAGGAGCAGGCCGAAGGCGATGCCGAGGATGTGGATCGCGCCAGTGGCAACGACGAAGCCGAAGCCGTAGGCGACCGGGTCGACGGCGGTCGGCAGTTCCGCACCATGCGCCCATCCGTGATAGATGGCGAAGGCGCCGACGATGACGAGGGCGATGGATTCGGGCGCCCGCCAGGCGGCCAGGATGGCGAGGCCGAGAACGATGACCGAGAGAGCGATGGCGATCTCGACCGGTCCGACCGGAACGCCTTGCATGCCGAGCACGCCACCAAGTGCCATCACCAGGGGAAACGTGATGGGCAGCGACCAGACGGAACGGCCGCCGATCTGGGCGCCCCAGATGCCGACGGCGAGCATGGCGAGGAGGTGGTCGGGGCCGGCAATCGGATGCTGGAGGCCGCTCAGGAACCCGCCCGCCTCGCCGGCGACGTGCGCGGCGGCATCGCCCGGCCAGCCCATGCATGCGACGGCCACGAGAGCCAGCATTGCCAGCCCGCAGCGCAGTCGTTGGATCGCCGGGCCATGCTCCGAGTGCCTCATATCACAATCTCCTCTCAGCCAGTTTCGCGCGCCAGTCGATCAGAGGTCGATGTCGGTCATGCGACAACGTGGCCCGCGCTTTCACTCTCGTCTCGTCGAGGGGTCGCCTCGTCTTCCGACTGTACCGGGCGAGCCCAGACGGCATTATCGTGGAACGCGGCGCCACCGACAGGTGGCGCGGGGTCCGCACCGGTCAGGGTGTTGATGCCCTCGCCCGCCTCGAAATGGTCGTTCGGCGTGATGCTCTCGACGATCAGCACGCCGGGCAGGACGCCATCGAAGGCCTTCGCGGTGACGATCACCTCGCCACGGGCGTTGCCGAGGCGCAGGCGCTGGCCATCATGGGCCCCGAGGCTCGCAAGGTCGCTTGGGTGGACCAGCACCTTCGGACCGCCTTCGCGCGCACGGCTCGTCGGGGTCTCGGTGAAGGTCGAATTCAGGAAGTTGCGGGCGGGACTGGTGGCAAGCCGGAAGGGATGCCGGGCGTCGGCCGCCTCTGTGATGCGCCAATAGTCGGGCAAGCGCGGCATGGTGCTCGCATCGCCCACCGGACGCTCGCTGCGTGCTTGCAGCCCCGCCCAGTCGGCCGCGAACTGGAAGCGGCCATCGCTGGTCTCGAAACCGTCGAGGAAATGAGCCTTCTCGAATGGGAGTGCGCAGTCGATCCAGCGCCGTTCAACGAGTTCGGACCAGCCTGGAAAGCCGGAAGCGCGCAGCGTTCGATCGAGAATCTCGGGCGCCTCGAGGCGGAAGCCTTCGTGCGCGTCGGCGATCCCGAGGCGGGCGGCGAGTTCGCGGATGACCCAATGGTTCGAGCGGCACTCGGCGGGCGGATCCACCAGTTTCGGTCCGGCGAGGAGGTGGGTCTGGCCGGACGAGATGTAAATGTCTTCGTACTCGGTGAACATCGCGGCGGGCAGCACGACGTCCGCATAGCGTGCCGTCTCGGTCATGAACTGCTCGTGGACGGCGACGAAGAGGTCATCGCGCGAGATGCCGCGCTTGACGAGCCGCTGATCCGGGGCGACCGAGACCGGGTTGGTGTTCTGGATGAAGAGCGCGGAGACGGGTCCGCCGCCATCGAGGGCGATGGCATCGCCGGTCAGCGCCGGGCCGATGCAACTCATGTCGATGATGCGCGTCGTGCGGTCGAGCAGTTCGCGACCGACGATGAGGCTCTTGTCGATGTCGTAAATCGCCGAGTTGCTCTGCAAGGCGCCGCCGCCCTCGTGCTGCCAGGCGCCGGTGACGACCGGTATACAGCAGGCGGCGTGCATGCTCATGGCGCCGTTGCGACTGCGCGAAAAACCATAGCCGAGGCGCAGCAGCGTGCGCGGGTGCTCGCCGACGAGACGGGCGAAGGCCTCGATCTCGTCGACGGAAAGGCCGGTGATCGCGGCAGCCCACTCCGGTGTGCGGCTGCGCACGTGGTCCTCGAGTTCGTCAGTGCCGCTGGCATAGCGCCAGAGGTATTCGCGGTCGGCATGGCCGTCGCGAAAGAGGATATGGAGCACGCCACAGGCCAGCGCGGCATCCGTTCCCGGGCGGATGACGAGGGGGAGTTCGGCCTGCTCGAGGGTGGCATTGCGGTAGATGTCGACGGCGACGATGCGGGCGCCCCGTTCCTTCCTGGCGCGCGTTGCATGCGCCATCACGTTGACCTGGGTGTGCACCGCGTTGGTTCCCCAGAGCACGATGACGTCGGACTTGGCCATCTCGCGCGGATCGACCCCCCGACGCTTGCCGTGGCCGACGACCCAGCCGGCGACGGGCAGCGCGATGCAGATCGTCTCGCCCTGCCGGGAATAGCGCTTGGCGTGGCGGAGCCGGTGGATGCCGTCGCGCTGCAGCAGGCCCATCGTGCCTGCATAGAAGTAGGGCCAGACGGCTTCGGACCCATGTCGGCGCTCGGCCTCGATGAGGCCTTCGGCGACACGGTCGAGGGCCTCGTCCCACGAGCAGCGCTCGAACTGGCCGGCGCCCTTCGGGCCGACCCTGCGCAGCGGATGGAGGAGGCGGTCCGGATGGTTCGCGCGCTCGGCATAGCGCGCGACCTTGGCGCAGATGACGCCGTCCGTGTAGGTGTTGTCGCGCGCGCCGCGCACGCGGCCGATCAAGCCGTCGGGCATCACGTCGATGTCGAGGGCGCAGGTCGAGGGACAATCGTGCGGGCAGGCCGAGTGGCCGATGCGGAGTGGCTTGGTCATGGGCGGCCGTCCCTTCCTGGCGATCGCAACCGTTTTACGGCCTGACGCGGACCAGCGGCAAGGCGAATTGGGGGGCGCAGCGCATATCGCGCGCAACCGGTGGAGGATGCGATGACGGAACCTGGAAAGGAAAATCGACCGCGGATCAGGCCGGTGGTGCCGGGCGAGCATGCGCGCTGGCTCGAGATGTTCGAGGCCTATGCGGCATTCTACCGGGTGACGCTGCCCGAGGGCGCAGCCGGGACCGTCTGGGGCTGGATCGCGGATGCGGGCGAGCCCTTCTGGTGCGACGTCGCCGAGGCAGCGGACGGGCGGCTCGTCGGGCTCGTGCAATACCAGCTCATGCACCGTTCACTCGGCGGCGGGCACGTCGTCTATCTCAGCGATCTCTACGTCGAGCCGGGCATCCGGGGCGGCGGCACGGGGCGGGCGCTGATCGAGCACGTCATCGCGTTCGCGCGGGCGCGCGGCATCGCGAACGTGCGCTGGCTGACGCAGGAGTTCAATTACCCGGCGCGGACCCTCTACGACACTTTCGCGCCGAAGTCGGATTTCATTCTCTATTCGGTGCCGACGGGGGCGTGAACCGGAACGCGGCAGGCGCGCGCGTCACTCGCTCCGGGGAAAGCGCTTCGACGTCTCGAGGATGTTGAGGTCCATGTGATTGCGCATGTAGCGCTCGGACGCCTTCTGCAGGGGCTGGAAGTCCCAGGGGAAGTAATTGCCGTTGCGCAGTGCTTCATAGACCACCCATCGGCGCGCCTGGCTCTCGCGCACCTCGGCATCGAAGCGGGCCATGTCCCAGCGGGCGGCGACGGCGGCGGCCATGCGGGCTGTTGCCCCGGCGTGGGCGGGGTCGCCCGCGAGGTTGGAAAGCTCGTGCGGGTCGGCCTCGAGGTCGAAGAGCATCGGGGCGTCGGCCTCGCAGTGGATATATTTCCACTTTCCATCGCGGATGCCCACCAGCGGGGCGATCGAGGCCTCGGCGGCGTACTCCATGAGCACGGGCGAGGTTCGGGGTATGCCGCGGGCGAGCGGCAGCAGGCTCTCGCCGTCCGTCCAGGTCAAGACGTCGGCAAGGTCGATGCCGGCGAGATCGGCGAGGGTCGGCGTCACGTCCATGGTCGAGACGGGAGCGGTGACGAGGCGCGGGGCCAGACCAGGGGCGGCGATCATCAGCGGCACGCGGGCCGAGCCCTCGAAGAAGTTCATCTTGTACCAGAGGCCGCGCTCGCCAAGCATGTCGCCGTGGTCGGAGACGAAAACGACGATCGCCTCCTGGCGGGTCGCCTCGAGGGCAGAGAAAATCTCGCCGATCTTGTCGTCGAGGTAGGAGATGTTGGCGAAATAGGCGCGGCGGGCCCGGCGGATGTGCTCGTCGCGGATGTCGTAGCTGCACCAGTCGTTGGCATCGAAGATGCGGCGGGCGTGGGCGTCGTGCGCCTCGTAGGGCATGGCGGGGACGACGGGCAACAGGTGGCCGCAGTCCGCGTACAGATCCCAGTAGCGGCGACGGGCGACGAAGGGGTCGTGCGGATGGGTGAAGCTCACCGTCAGCATCCAGGGCCGCTCGTCGGCGCCGCGGGCGAGATCGTAGACCTTGCGCACGGCGTGGTAGGCGACCTCGTCATCGTATTCGAGCTGGTTCGTGATTTCGGCGACGCCGGCGCCGGTGACCGAGGCCATGTTGTGATACCACCAGTCGATGCGCTCGCCGGGCTTGCGGTAGTCGGGGGTCCAGCCGAAGTCGGCGGGATAAATATCCGTGGTCAGTCGCTCCTCGAAGCCGTGCAATTGATCCGGTCCGACGAAGTGCATCTTGCCGGAAAGGCAGGTCTGGTAGCCGGCCCGGCGCAGGTGATGGGCATAGGTCGGGATCGCGGAGGCGAATTCGGCGGCATTGTCGTAGACGCGGGTGCGCGAGGGGAGCTGGCCAGACATGAAGCTCGCGCGGCCCGGGGCGCAGAGCGGGGAGGCCGTATAGGCGTTGGCGAAGCGCACCGAGCGGGTGGCGAGCGCGGCAAGGTGCGGCGTGCGCAGGAATTCGGCTGGACCGTCGGGAAAGAAGGTCCCGGCGAGCTGATCGACCATGACGACGAGTATGTTGGGGCGCACGGCTGACGTCCTCGGTCGTGGCAGCGGGGAGCGCCGTCAGCCCGGCGCGCTCATGCGCCGGCGCGCCGTGACCTCGATCTCGATCCGGATCGCGGGGTCGATCAATTCCGCAACGAACATCGTGGCGGCGGGACGCGCCTTGGCGAAGGCCTCGGAAAGGAGCGGGAAGCAGGGCTCGAACTCGGTGCGGTCGGGCAGGATGTAGGTGACGCGCACGACATCGTCCAACGAGGAACCGGCGGCGGTGAGCGCGGCCGAAATGTTGTCGAGGGTCTGGCGGCATTGGGCGACGACGCCATCCGCCAGCGTCATCGTCTTGTAGTCGAAACCGGTGGTGCCGGAGACGAAAATCCATTCGCCGTCGACGACGGCACGCGAATAGCCGACGAGGCTCTCGAAGCGTGAGCCCGACGAAATGTGCTGGCGCATGGCGGATTGTCCTCCTGGCAACGGTGGGTGGGCATACCGGGCGGTTGGTCGAGTGGCCCCGCCGCCCGGTGCGCGCGTGCCGAACCGCCTCAGCCGACGATTTCGTCGAGACGGAAGTTGAGCTCGATCTCGCGGGCCGCCGATTCCGGTTTGTCGGAGCCGTGCACCGAGTTCTCGCCGACCGACTTGGCAAAGAGCTTGCGGATGGTGCCCGGGTCGGCGTCTGCCGGGTTGGTCTTGCCCATCACGGTGCGGTACTTGGCGATCGCATCCTCGCCCTCCAGCACCTGGACGACGATCGGGCCGGAGGTCATGAACTCGACCAGTTCGCCGTAGAAGCCGCGCCCGGCGTGCTCCTCGTAGAACTTCTCGGCCTGCGCCCGCGTCCAGCGGACCCGCTTCTGGGCGACGATGCGAAGACCTGCCTCCTCGATCACGGCGTTGATCTTGCCGGTGAGGTTGCGGGCGGTGGCATCGGGTTTGATGATGGAGAACGTGCGCTGGACAGCCATCGGGGGGCCTTTCGTCTCGGTGTCGGGGTTGGGCTCTGATCGGGCGGAGCTATAGCCTTGCCGCCCGCCGCCAGCAAGCATTGGGCGTCGCGGTGCGGCGGACGCGTGCCGGCAGGTGACGCGGGCCGGCCATGGCGCTATGTGCACGGCCATGCTGCACATCAACGACATCACCTTCCGCATCGACGGAAAGCCGATCTTCGAGAGCGCGACGGCGGGCATCCCGACCGGTCACAAGGTCGGCCTCGTCGGGCGCAACGGGGCCGGCAAGACGACGCTGCTCAGGCTCGTCACCGGAGAACTCGCGCTCGACGGGGGAAGCATCTCGACGGCCAAGGCCGCACGCATCGGCATCGTCGCGCAGGAGGCACCGGGCGGGCCGGAAAGCCTCGTCGAGTGGGTGCTCCAGGCGGACCTCGAGCGCGCGGCCCTGCTCGCGGAGGCCGAGACGGCGAGTGATGGGCACCGCATCGCCGAGATTCACCAGCGCCTCGCCGACATCGACGCCCACGCGGCACCGGCGCGGGCCGCCACCATCCTCTCGGGCCTCGGTTTCGACGAGGCGGCACAGGCGCGGCCCTGCGGCTCCTTTTCGGGTGGCTGGCGGATGCGCGTAGCGCTCGCGGCCGCGCTCTTTGCGAGTCCCGAGGTGCTGCTGCTCGACGAGCCGACCAACTACCTCGACCTCGAGGGTGCGCTCTGGCTCGAGACCTTCATCGCGCGCTATCCGCACACGGTCCTCATCGTCAGTCACGACCGCGATCTCCTCAACAAGGCGGTCGGCAGCATCCTGCATCTCGATCGCGGCAAGCTCACCCTCTATTCGGGGGGCTACGATGACTTCGAGCGTCAGCGCCGCGAGCGCCAGCGCCTCGACCTCAAACTCAAGGCCAAGCAGGACGACCAGCGCCGCCACATGGAGGCGTTCGTCGAGCGCTTTCGGGCCAAGGCCACCAAGGCGCGTCAGGCACAGAGCCGCTTGAAGGCGCTCGAGCGCATGCAACCCATCGCCGAGGTCATCGAGCGTCGCGTCGCGCCTTTCATCTTTCCGAGCCCGGCCAAGAAGCTCGGCGATCCGCTCCTTCGGCTCGAGGGGGCGAGCGTCGGCTACGGCGAGGGCCCACCCGTGCTCGCCGGCCTCTCGCTCAGGATCGACGAGGACGATCGCATCGGCCTGCTCGGGGCGAACGGCAATGGCAAGTCGACCTTCGCCAAGCTGATCTCGGGCCGGCTCGAGCCGCGCGAGGGGCTGCGCCGCTGCTCCAAGAAGCTCACGTTCGGCTATTTCGCGCAGCATCAGCTCGACGAACTCGACCCCGCCGGCTCGCCCTATACGCATATCGCCGCCCTGATGCCCGAGGCGACGGAAGCCCAGAAGCGGGCAAAGCTCGGCGCCCTCGGCTTCGGCGCCGACAAGGCGGACACGAAATGCGCGCATCTCTCGGGCGGCGAGAAGGCCAGGCTGCTGTTCGCGATCGCCACGTTCGAGGGCCCTCACATCCTCATCCTCGACGAGCCGACCAACCATCTCGACGTCGACAGCCGCGAGGCGCTCGTCATGGCGCTCAACGAGTACGAAGGGGCGGTCATCCTCATCAGCCACGACCGGCATCTGATCGAGGCGACGGCCGACCGGCTCTGGGTCGTGAGGGATGGCTCGGTCCGGCCCTACGACGGCGACATCGAGAGCTATCGGATGGAATGCCTCGCCGAGCGGGGCGGACGGGGGCGGCGGGGAGGTCAGAACAGCGGGGCGGCGGCCAGGGCGGGCGGCGATGGTGACCCGCGAGGAAGCGAATTGCGCTCGGGCGACCGGCGGACGTCGGCGCTCCGGCGGGCCGATCTCGCACCGTTGCGCAAGGAGATCGCGGGCCACGAGCGGCGCATGGAGGACCTTTCCTCCAAGATCGCCCGGCTCGATGCCGCCCTCTCGGACGTCGATCTCTATCAGCGCGAGCCGGACAAGGTCGCGCGCTATGCGCAAAAGCGCGCCGAACTCGCCCGTGACCTCGAGGAGACGGAAGCCGCCTGGCTGGAGGCGAGCGAGTTGCTGGAGAGTGGCGGGGGGAAATAGTCGAGCGGCAACGGGAGCGCAAGAGAATGGTCGGCTTTGCAAGGCTCTGGCGTGATCGCTACGGCGATGTTCCGCCCCTCGGACATGACCTGCGTCAAGAGCGCGCCGGAAGCTGGGCGCGCGCCTACGGCCTGCCAGGCGGCAAGCGCTACGCCACGACGGCAGGCGAGCAGGCCGAGATCGCGGCGCGCGCCGAGGCGATCGCGGCGTTCGTCCTCGGTGGGGCCGACGCCGAGGCTTGGGTCGTTGGCAGCTTCGTCGATGGGAGTGGGCGCAAGTACAAGAAACGGGTCAAGCGAAGCATCGGCCTGCCCGCTGGTGTGCGACCGACCATGAACTGGCGCGAGGCCGATGGCGACAGTGGCGGGGAGGGCGAGCCCGGAGCGCGCTGGCTCGCCTATGCGCGCTCGCTTCGCTGGCAGCCCGGGTGCTGGGCCGATCTTCTCGCCGACATCGCGGACGATCGCATCGCCAACGTCGTTTTCGTCTCCCCGGACGCGGGCCGGGTCTTTGCGCCCTATGACGGGGGCTTCGACGTGATCCTCGAGGGCGAGGGCGAAGTCGAGCGATTGCGTGCGCTCTTCACACCCTGGCTCTCGCCGCGCGTGGACGGGCTTTGACCGCCAGCCGCTTCACTTCGCCCGTTCGTAGAGCGCGAGCAAGTGGGGGATCGGGGGATCGCGGCGGTCGTCGAAACGCTCGGCTTCAACGCGTACCAAGCCGGCACGCTCGAGGGGGGCGAGGTCGGCCTCGGTCAAGGGCCAGGGTGGGCCCGGGGGCGGAGCCTCCCGGTCCGGATCGGCGAAACGGGTCATGAGGAGGAGGCGGCCGCCCGGGGCAACGAGGGCGGGCAGCGCCGCGACGGCCCGAGCGAGGAGATGGCGCGGCATCGCCTGAAGATTGTAGGTTTCGTGCACGAGGTCGAAGGCGCCGCGCCAATCGGCGGGAGGGGAAAGAAGGTCGGCGGCAACGAAGGAGAGGCGGGCGATGCCCGCATGGCGCCGGGCGGCCCAGGCGACCGCGGTCTCTGCAATGTCGAAGGCGGTGACCTGCCAGCCGGCCTCGGCGATCATGCGTGCATTGTCGCCGAGGCCGCAGCCGACGTCGATGGCGCGCCGGCCGGCGCCCGGGTTGTCCGCGAGCCAGGCGGCGAGGCGAAAACGCGGGGCGGCCTTTTCCCAGGGGATGAGGCCGGGTTCGCCGTCCGCCTTGCGATAGAGAGCATCGAACCAGGAAAAGGGCGTGCCGGCGGCCTCGGCTTCCTGCTGGAGGGCGTAGGCGTTGGCCCGGCCCTCGGCGCGCAAACGTTGCTCGCGATCGTCGTCGGTGCCGCTCATGCCTTTTTCTCCCATCTCCCGTCCGGGGTCTCCTGGTGGTAGGAAAGAGCATGGCCGGCGGCCTTGGCCTCCTTCCAGTGGGTACGGGCGGCCGCGAGCTGGTCCGCGTCGCCGCCGTCGAAGATGACGATCACGCGCTCGTAGCAATCGAGGCCACCGGTCCAGGCGCCATCCACCAGAAAGCGCACGGTAGAGCTGTTCTCATTCCCGTCCTCTGCGGTCAGCAGGATCGGCTGGTGTCCTGCGTTGGGTTCGCCGCTCCGGCCATGGGGAAGGAAACTGGAATTCTCGTAGGTCCAGAGGTGGGAATCGAGCGCGGCAACGCGTTCGGGCGAGCCCGCCTGGACGACCGCCTTCCAGCCGCGAGCCAGCGTGCGTTCGAGGAGCATCGGCAGGACACGCTCCAGCGGGCGGCTCTCGAGGTGATAGAACCAGACCTCGGCCATCGATGCCTCCTCAGCCCTCGGCGAAGGGATTCTTCCCCTTGCGCCAGTGCAGGCGGATGGGAACGCCGGGCAAGTCGAATGCCTCACGCAAGCCGTTGACCAGATAGCGCTGGTAGGCCTCGGGCAGTGCCTCGGGGCGGGAGGTGAAAACGATGAAGGTGGGGGGGCGGGCGTTCGGCTGCGTCATGTAGCGCAAGCGCACGCGGCGGCCGGAGACGGCGGGCGGGGCATGGCGTCCGGTCGCCTCGGCGAGGTAGCGGTTGAGCGCGGCCGTCGAAATGCGGCGGTTCCATGCCTCCTCCATCGCCAGAACCGCCTTACGCAGGCGCTCGAGGCCGGAGCCAGAGAGCGCCGAGAGGGTGACGAGTGGGACGCCACGGATCTGCGGCAGGAGGCGCTCGGCCTCCTCGCGCAGCGCGCGCAGACGCGTCGGTTTATCCTCCACCAGATCCCACTTGTTGATCGCGATGACGAGCGCCCGCCCCTCGCGCGCAACGAGGTCAGCGATGGCGAGGTCCTGCTTGTCGAACGGGCTTTCGGCATCGAGGAGAAGGACGACCACCTCGGCGAAGCGGATCGCGCGCAGGGCATCGCCGACGGAGAGCTGTTCGGGGCGTTCGTGGATGCGCGACTTGCGCCGTAGGCCCGCGGTATCGAAGAGGCGGATGGCGCGGCCCGTCCAGGTCAGATCGACAGCGATGGAATCGCGGGTCAGGCCCGGTTCCGGGCCGGTGATCATACGCTCCTCGCCGAGGAGACTGTTGACGAGGGTGGATTTTCCAGCGTTCGGGCGCCCGACGATGGCGACCTTGAGGGCATGGAGAGGGGCGGCGTCGGCGGTGCCTTCGCTGCCGGCGTCCTCACCGGCGGTCTCCCCGTCGGCGGGCCCTTTCGCACCGGCATCGGCCTCGGGGGCCGGGCCGGACGCCGCGGCCTTCTCGCTGTCCGCCGCCGCCCGCGCCGCAGCCTCGGTTTCCGCCGCGCTCATGGCATGATCGTCGAAGCGCTCGATGATGAGCCGGTAGAGTTCCCCCATGCCTTCGCCGTGTTCGGCGGAGATGGCGACGGGTTCGCCGAGACCGAGGGAGAAGGCCTCGTAGGCGCCGTCGAGCCCCTGGCGCCCCTCGCACTTGTTGGCCAGGAGGAGCACCGGGCGCCCGCTTTCTCGCACGATCTGGGCGAACAATTCATCGCCCGCGATGATGCCCGCGCGCGCGTCGATGACGAAGAGGACGAGATCGGCCTCGCGGATCGCCAGTTCGCTCTGGGCACGCATGCGCGCCGAGATCGTGCCGGGATCGGCATCCTCGAGGCCGGCGGTATCGACCACGGTCATGCGGCGTCCGGCGATCGTGGCGTTGGCCATTCGCCGGTCACGTGTCAACCCGGGCGTCTTGTCGACGAGGGCGATGCGCCGTCCTGTCAGCCGATTGAAGAGCGTCGATTTTCCGACGTTCGGTCGGCCGGCGATGGTGACGGTGAAGGGCATGGTCGGTTTCCGGATCGGCGGCCGGCGGGCGCGGCCGAAAGGGCGACTGACGTACAGCAGCCCATTGTCGCGCTGTCGATAGCGGATTTCGGGTCGGTTGTCGCGTGCGGCCGGCCGCCCGCGGATGGGGGCGCCCGGCCGTGACCTCCTGGTGCAGCGCATCCGACGTTTGGTACCCGCTCGCAGCACGGTTTCGAACCAAACGTCGGATGCATAAGCTGCACCAGAATCATAGACTTGCTAGTGTTCCACTTGGCTCCGACACTTGGTCGATCGCGTGCCGCAAAGGGTACCAAACGTCGGAGCCGGAACACTAGATGGCCGAGGCGAGGGTGCTCACGATCATGAACGCGATGCCGCCGAGGAAGCTCGAAACGGCGCCGAGAAGCGGCAGAGCCGCCGCGACCGTTGCCACCCTCATGAGGAACTCGCTCATGGGGGATCTCCGGGTCTTGGTTTCCAGTTGCTCGATGCCGGCCGGATGTAGGCGCCAGAGGAAATTGTGCAAGGCAGCATTGCTGCGCTGCACACCGGCCATGCGCTGTGCGTATCGCTCACTGCCGAAGGCCTCGGCGTCGGCTCGAACAGTTCTCAGCGTTCCACTTGCCGGGGGGATCACGGGATGCCAGCGGCCAGGCCCGTCGCCGGCACCGGGGAGGATGCGGTTCGAGAGGAGAACCCGGGAATGCAAAAGAGCCCCATCAGCGCCGCCATGCTCGCCGTGGCCGGCCTCGTTGCCGCGACGGCAAGTGCGACCGCCGGTGATCTGCCGAGCTGCCCACGCGGCATGACCCTCGAAATCGTCTCGGCGACCGCCTGGAACTGCCGTGTGAGCGGCACGACCCGGCCGCTGGGCTTTGGTGCCGTCCATGCGAGGGACCGGTACATGTACGCGGCGCGGAACGGGTGTGCCCCGCACCGGCGACTGAGCCTCGCGAGTTCGACGACGCGGCTTCCTGACGGGCGGATCAGCTGGAGCGTTCTCCTGCGCTGTTCGCAATAGGCGCGGTGGCCGGGTTCGATCGGCGGTGCTGGCGCTTGCAGGTTGGGCGCGTCGGGCTCTATGGTCCGCGCGTCCAATCCAATAAGCGGAGTCCCGCCATGCCCTTCCTCGCCGAAAGCCTCGGTCGCATCAAGCCGTCCGCCACCATCGCGGTCACGCAGAAGGCGCGCGACCTCAAGGCGGCAGGCAAGGACGTCATCGGCCTCGGCGCGGGCGAGCCCGATTTCGACACGCCCGACAACATCAAGGAGGCGGCGATCGCGGCCATCCGGCGCGGCGAGACCAAGTACACGGCCGTCGACGGGATACCGGAACTGAAGGCGGCGATCGCGCGCAAGTTCAAGCGTGAGAACGGGCTCGATTACACGGCCGCCGAGATCACCGTCGGCACCGGCGGCAAGCAGGTGCTCTACAATGCGCTCATCGCCACGCTCAATCCGGGCGACGAGGTGATCGTGCCGGCGCCCTATTGGGTCAGCTACCCGGACATCGTGCTGCTCGGTGGTGGTACGCCGGTGTTCGTCGAAACGCGCATGGAGGACGGCTTCAAGCTGACGGCGGGCGCCCTCGAGGCCGCGATCACGCCGAAGACCAAGTGGCTCGTCTTCAACTCGCCCTCGAACCCCTCGGGGGCGGCCTATTCCCATGCCGAGCTCAAGGCGCTCACCGACGTTCTCTTGCGCCATCCGCACGTCTGGGTGCTCTCGGACGACATGTACGAGCACCTCACCTACGACGGCTTCCGTTTCGTCACGCCGGTCGAGGTCGAGCCCGCGCTCAAGTCGCGCACGCTGACCATGAACGGGGTGTCGAAATCCTATGCGATGACCGGCTGGCGGATCGGCTATGCGGGCGGACCGGCCGAGCTCATCAAGGCGATGGGCAAGCTGCAGTCTCAGTCGACCTCGAATCCCTCGTCGATCGCGCAGTGGGCGGCGGTCGAGGCGCTCGATGGGCCGCAGGATTTCATCGCCGAGCGGGCCGAGGCCTTCAAGGCGCGGCGCGACCTCGTCGTCTCGATGCTGAACCAGGCCAAGGGACTGCATTGCCCGACGCCGGAGGGGGCATTCTACGTCTATCCCTCGTGCGCCGGCTGCATCGGCACGACATCGGCCTCGGGCAAGGTGATTTCCGACGACGAGGCGTTCGTCACCGCGCTGCTCGAAGAGGAGGGCGTTGCCGTCGTGCAAGGCGCGGCGTTCGGCCTCTCGCCGTTTTTCCGGATTTCCTATGCCACCTCGACTGCCGCGCTCGAAGAAGCTTGCACGCGCATCCAGCGGTTCTGCGGGAATTTGAGGTGAGGGGCGCACCATGAAGTCCGATCAGGCCGTCTCCGTCAAGGTCAAGACCACGGTACGTGGTCTTGACGTGCTCTCGACCGTCTATGCCTTTGCCATGGCGTTGGGCCTGACGCAGGTCTTCCTCGGATCGCAGGCCTATCTCACGAAACTGCTCTCAGGCACCGCGCCGGTAGCCGACGAGAAGTCGATTTTGGTGTTCTTTCTCTTCGCCAATATCACGCTTCTGGGCCTGCGATTCTTTTGGGTGCCTAGGAACCTCCAAAGCCTCGTTATTGCAGCAGCCCGTGCTCATGCGATCGCCCCGGCAGCCGACCGGGCCAAGGGTGATCTGTCGAATGCGTCCATCGCATTCCATCTGGTTGTGATATTTCTGCATGGCACCCTTTTTTATATCATTTGCGCAGAGTTTGAGTACGTCACTTTTGCGTTGTCATCAAACCTGCCGCTGAGTTCTTCGGTTTTTCTGGGGTATGTCGTCATGCATGCGGCATTGCTGCTGATGAATGCAGCATGGATTGCGATCGCGCGTCGGCAGGAGGTGCGACTTGAGCTGCATGTCAACAACATGGTGGCGGCGAACGGACCGTCGGCTGGAAACGTCTGGTGGCGGAACAATCTCGTGGCCGGGTTGATCGCCCTTGCCCCATTCTCGATCGTCGGCACATGCCGCTCGTCGGCCACTGAATGCGTCCAGCAATCGATCGGGGGGCCACTCACGATCATGGATACGCTGCCCACATCACCACAGGTCATGGCCACGATATACTACGATCTGGTTGGGTTTCTTGAAAGACTCGACATGACCTCTACGCATTTTCCGGTGTACTGGGTTCTCATCGTGTTCTTTGCGAATAGTGCATATGACCTCCTTAATGCCGGACGGTTTTATGTTTTCTTCGAGGATGTCGAGTGGGAAGATGTGCTCGAGTCCAGCAAGGATCGGGGGCCGATAACATAGATGCATGTTCCGGAAATCATGTATCGGCAGGCTACAGACATTGTCCTAGGCGCCCTCTGTTTGGGATTGTTCTTTTTTGCCTTGTTGAGTGGGTTGCCGCGGGCCGAGGATGATGTCGCGCTGCGAATTGCCGCTCCGCTCTTGCCGCCCCAGATGGACCTCGACGGGCGGGGCCGGGAAGCTGACATCGTACAAGCCGCATTCGAGGCCGCCGGACTGAACCGGCGTATCGAGTTCCATATCATGCCTTTTACTCGGCACTGGAAGTCGTACGCAAGTGATCAGCGGTTAGATGCGGTGATCACTGTGCCAAAGGAAGTGACCCTCAAGGGCGTTCGATCAGAACCCTATATCTACTACCAGAATGGTGTGTTCTACGATCGCTCATCAATACCTGGAGGACTGGGCAACAACCCGATCGGCGCGCTGGAGCTCAGTCGGATCGTTACTTTCGCTGGCTCGACCGCGGTGTTGAAAGAACTGGGCCCTCTGAGTGAGCGGGCGCCGATGTATATTGAACGTGCCGATCAGTTGAGCCATTCTGTGGTGTTGGCGAGCGGATTCGTTGATGTCGTCATTGCTGATGAGTTGATATTCGATTTTTACACCAGGCAGGTCGGCGCGAGCGTAGCGGGAACCGTTGATGCTCCGCCGTCGCGCGAGCTCGTATTTGATCCGATATTTTGCCCCACTCCCTATCAGGTTGTGTTTAGAAGTTTCGAGTTGAGAGAGTTGTTCAATAGTGGGCTCTCTGTCATCCAGAAGAATGGCACGCTTGAGAAAATAAATAGTGATTACCACGCGTCGAGAGGGGTCCAAAGGCTGGACAGGGAGGGGTGTCTCAAGTGAGCGGGATCTTTGTTAACTACTGCCTGTTGTTAGTGGCGATTCTGCTGCCAATGCTGGTGTTCAGCTCAGCGAGCGTGCCGGCATTTGTGCTTAGTGTCGCGTCCTTTGTAGCCGTTGGTTGCCTTGTTGGCGTTGCTCTGCGGCTGACTGTGCACGCGTCCGAGTCGCGGGGGGAGTTGATTGATCGTCATGCGCGGCTTCAGAAAGTGGTTCTGCTTTCGCTGGTCGTGGGCGGCGTTGCGGGATCCCTGCGCATGTTTTCATACTACGAGCAGTTTCAGCTGCGCTTCGGGGTGGAAGTACCGCTTGTCGTGATTGGGATTTTGGCCTGGGTTGTGAGCGTTGCAATATCGGTTGCGGGCTTCGTGTCGACGAGTTGGAATTTGTTTGGGAGTTTGCGCCGTTCGGACTGAAGCCAGGGGCGACGGGTGAGCCGATCGGGCTTTTCCGGGCGCAGGTGTTTGCAACCCGCTTTCGTGTGGCCTTCATCGCGCAATACCAGTGTGGCGGCGAATTGTGGCCGGCGTTCCGAGTAGGACGTGGAAAAGTTCCCACCCCCTACATGTCCCGCACCACCCTGACGCCGATACCGTTGTCGGCGGTTTTCTCGTCGACTTCGCGGCGGGCGGCGGAGCGCAGGTCGGCGGCGTCCGAATACCAGGCGCCGCCCTTCACGATGCGCGTCGGGCAGGTGTAGCCGACGCTGAGGGCATTGCCGTTCTGCGGGGCGAGCGACATCGGATCGTACCAGCAGTCCTCGACCCATTCCGCGACGTTGCCGTGCATGTCGAGGACGTCGAAGGAATTCGGGCCGTAGGAGCCGACGCCGCGCGAGCCGGGGGCGATGCCGAGTTCGGCGCGCGAGGCAAAATGGGCCGAAGTGTTCAACAGCTCGGGGCCGGGCGCATAGGCGGTCTCGGAGCCGGCGCGGGCCGCATACTCCCACTCGGACGCCGAGGGCAGTCGGTAGGCGCGACCGGTGCGCTCGCTGAGCCAGGCGACGTAGTGCTTGGCATCCAGCCGCGAAAGGCAGACAGCCGGGTGGCTCGGGGTCTGGAGGTAGCCCGGCTCGGTCACGTCGACAGCCGAGATGGAGGCGTCGCCCGAACGGCATTCCTTGCTCGGAACGTAGCCCGTCGCGGTCATGAAGGCCTGGTACTGAGCGAGCGTGATCTCCGTTCTCGAGATCGCGAAGGGCTTCTTGAAGGTGATCGCGAGCTGCGGGCCCTCATAGGGCTGGCGAGCCGGTTCGTGCTCGGGAGAGCCGAGCTGGACGGTACCGGGCGGGAGCACCACCATTTCCGGGCAGACGTCGCAATCGGTCAGGCGCTGGCCGATCACGCGCGGGTCGATCTCTGTCGGCTTGTCGCGGTAGGTGAAGGTCGTGTCGCCCTGCGGGAGGCCGCCCTGGCCACCGTTGCCGGGGGCCGGAGCCGGAGCAGCACCGCCGCCACCACCACCGCCTGCGCCCCCGCCCGCGCCGCCACCGCCACCACCGCCGCCACCGGACTGGTTGGCCGGGCCACCGCCGCCGCCGCCGCCACCCGCGCCGCCGTTCTGGGCCTGCTCGGCCGGCTTCTGGTTGGCGGCGACCTGGACGGGCGTCCAATCATAGGGGTCGTAGGTGAAGATGAGACCGGCAATGAAGCCGACGAACATAAGACCCAGAACGCCGACCGAGGCCTTGGGATATTTCTTCAGGGTGCCGGTCTCGAGGCCGAGTAGGACGGCTCCCATGATCACGAAAAAGCCGATCCCGGCAAAGCTCCAGAACAGCATGCGTGCATCCCACCCGGCTGCCCACTCCGGCCATGGCTGGCCGGGCGGCTTGGTCGTCATCGGGGGGCAGGATGGCACGAGGCGGTAACCATTCGGTTTCCAGCGTGCAGATCGTCAGCCGGCGGACGCGCGCGGTTCGTGACGGGCAAAGAACGCGGTGACGGCCTGCTTGTGGGTGCGATCGCCGACCGACTTCATGTGATCGCGGCCGACGATATCGAAGTGCTCGGCACCGGGGATGAGGTCGGCGAGGCCCTTTGCCGGGCCGCCGATGGGATCGTCCGTGCCGACCGCCACGAGCGTTGGAACGCGCAGCGCGCCGACCATCTCGGCGGTGATCCTCGCGCGCGCCGAGAGAATGCACGCCGCGAGCGCCCGAAGGTCGCTGCCGGTCGAGACCGCGAAGTCGCGAAAGCTCCTGGCGGTCGGATGGGTCACTTCGGCCGGGTCCTCGGCGAGGAAGGCGTGTGCGATGGCGCGGGCGCCGGGCAGTCCGAGGACCATGTTGGCGCCGAGGCCGGAAAAGACCACCGAGGCGACCCGCTCGGGGTGCTCGAGGGCGAGGAACGCGGCGATCCGGGCGCCCATCGAGAACCCCTGGACGTGGGCCCGTTCGATCCCGAGGTGTTCGAGGAGGCGGAACGCGTCGTCCGCGAAGATCGGCGCGCCATAGAGTGTTTCGTCGTAGAGCTTGTCGGAGCGGCCATGGCCGCGAACGTCGAAGGCGATCACCCGGTGACCTGCCTGCCGAAGATGACGGACCCAGCTGGTGTCGACCCAGTTGACCCGGTAGTTCGAGGCGAAACCGTGGATCAGGAGCACGGGCAGGCGCTCGGGCGCGGCATCCCGGTCCGCCGGGGCGTCGAGATAGGCGATTTCGACGCCGGCCGAAGAAAAGCTCGCTTCGATGCCGTTCATGCAACGCTCCCTGGCGAACCAGCGGTCATCGGCCCTGCGACCGGCCCCTGGCGTAAGGTCTCTCTACCAATTCGTGCCGGTCGTCGATATGGTCGCCGGCGTCGGAATGGATCGAGACGAGGCGGCAAGATGGCCGGACACGGCACAACTCCACACTTCTGCAACGACCTCGGCGTCGAGCGCATCTCGATCGGCGTCCGGGAATTCCAGTGCATGGGCGCGCGCCCGCCTCACGATCACCCGCACGTCTTCCTCGATATGGGCAGCGACAACCAGATCATCTGCCCCTACTGTTCGACCCTCTACGTACACGAGGCGAGATTGGCACCGGATCAAAGCGATCCGCCGACCTGCCTGCACACGGGCCATATCCGCTGAGGCGGCTCGCCGGTGCGCCCGATCGGTGTCCTGTGGACAGTGGAGAAGTCGGTAGACCTCGAGGCCAGGGCGCCGGGCCGGCGGTTGATGACGGTCAGCGATGAGCGGGACGGGTGAGCGACCGGTCTTGATCGCGGGGGCGGGGATCGCGGGGCTCGCGACGGCCCTCGCGCTCGCCCGGCGCGGCATGGTGTCGTCTCTCCTCGAGCGGTCGGCCAAGCTCAGCGAGGCCGGCGCCGGCATCCAGCTCGGACCCAATGCGACGCGGATCCTCGGACAATTGGGCCTCGGCGAGAGGCTGGCGGCCGTCAGCGCGGAGCCGAGGGCCATCGTGGTGCGCGATGGCCATGGCGCGGGTGCGCTGCTCTCGCGTATTCCGATCGGTAGTGAGATGCGGCGGCGGTTCGGCGCGCCCTATCTCGTCCTCCACCGCGCCGCGCTCCAGGGGCTGCTGGTCGATGCCGTCGGGGCCGAGCCCATGATCCGCCTCGAACTCGGCAAGCGCGTCACGGGGTGGCGCCTGCGTGAGACCGGTGCCGTCGGCCGGAACGAGGTCGAGGCCGAGGTCGAGGAAGGGGATGCGGCGGACGGCGGTCGGCCGGGGTGGATCGCCAAGCGCGCCGGTTGCGGGCTGGTCGTGGCGGACGGCATCTGGTCGCGGCTGCGAAAGGAGGTGCTCGGCGGGGACGCACGCCCGCCTCGGCTCGCGGGCAAGTCCGCGTCGCGCGCCCTGATCGCACCCGCCGACTTGCCGAGTTCGATCGCCGCCGACGAGGTGGGGCTGTGGCTGCTGGCGCATGCGCACGTCGTCCACTATCCCGTGACGCCCGGCGGAGCCGTCAACGTGGTGGTCGTTCTCGACGAAGGGATCGTCGAGCGGGGTGATGGAACCGCGCATCATCTGCCCTGGGAGCGTGATGTCGCCGAGGAGGCTCTGGCGGGTGCGCTCAGCGGGGCGGCGCGGCCGCTGCGCGAACTCGTCGAGGCCGGTCGCGGCTGGCGCTGCTGGCCGCTCGCGGTGATGCACGCGCCGCACGTCTGGGCGCGCGACGGGGCGGTGCTCGTGGGGGACGCGGCGCATCCCGTGCTGCCGTTCCTTGCCCAAGGCGGTGGGTTGGCGATCGAGGATGCCTCCGTGCTGGCCGAGGAACTGGCGCACGAGGCCGAAGGGGGCGGCGGGCTCGACGCCGAGCGGTTCATGGCCGCCGCGCGGCGCTATCAGGCCCGGCGGGTTTCGCGGGCGCGGCGCCTGCAGGGGGCCTCGATCCGAAACGGACGCATCTACCATCTTTCGGGCGTGGCCCGGCTCGTGCGCAATGCCGCCATGCGGGCGCTGCCGGCGAGGGCGCTGCTCGCGCCCTACGGCTGGATCTACGGGTATGTCCGCTGAGCCGGTCTGGCCAACCGCAAGGCGTGGTGGTGGGTACGGCGTGGTTCGCAGCGACCGCGGTCAGCTGCGCAATGCTTCCCCGGTATCGCTGACGTCGCCGATGTCGTCGATCAGTGCCTCGACGCGGCGACGAGGTGGCGTCGACATTTCGAGCTGGTAGGCCAGGAACCAGAGTACGATCACGCCGCCGCCCCAGAAGATGATCTGCCAGGCCCAGATCGACGGCAGACCCAGTACCCAGGTCGAGGCATCGTTCGGGTCGCCGAGGATCGCATTGCCGGTGACGAGCCCGGGACCGATCGCGAAAAACATCCACAGCACGGTCAGCACCCAGCCGGCGGGGATCAGCGCCCGGCGCTCGGTGGGCAGGTTCGCATGCGCGCGCAGGAAGCCGTGGAAGCGCATGCGATGCTCGGTCGCCTCGCGGCTCTGCGTCAGCGCGGAGAACACGACGGCGACAAGGAGGTTGGCCGCGAGGCCCCAGAGTGCCGAGTGGATGGTGAACGGCCAGCGACCCCAGGGCAGCGCATACCCCAAGGCGGCGGCAATCTGACCGCCGAGCTTTTCGGTGAGCACGACCGCGACGATGCCGGCGATCAACCCCATCGTGATGCCGGTGCGGGTCAGCCATGGAACATAGCAGACGGCGATCAGCGCCGGCCACATCTGGACACCGAGCGCGATGGCGATGCCGCCGAGCAAGACGAGCGCGTCGCTGGTCAGGAGCGCGGCGGCGGTCGCCACGACCAGTACGATCAGCACCATCAGCCGTGCGATCCCACGCTGCAGGCCATGGCTGGCCGAGGGCACGACGAAGTGCTTGACGAGGTCGCGCGTCAGCAAACCCGAAAGGGTCGAGAGGTAGACCGCTCCGGTAGATTGCATCGCGGCGATGGCGGCGAGCGCCAGGAGGCCGGCGAGCCAGGGCATGCCGACGGAGAACGCGGTGATGAGCGAGGGCACGAGCAGACCCTGCTCGCCGGGCGCAATCGGATCGAGCCGGTTGGACACGAGGCCGTCGGCCTCTGGCGCCGCGTTCATGATGGCATCGGCGCCGAGCAGATGGCCGCCGATGCCCTGGATGGCGGCGGCAACGAACAGCACGATGCCGATCACGAAGGCCGATGCCCAGACCTGCTGAGAGGCGAACGGAGCAGGGTCGCGGCTGGCGAATGCCCACATCGTGAAGATCGGGGTCGCCTGGATGCCCAGCATCGCGATCATGTACGAGAAAATCATCATGGCGGTCCAGGGTCCGCCTTCCGCAGCCGGGCCGCTCGTGACGAGCTGGATCACTCCGGGCACCGCGAGGTAGTGGGAGTGACCATCCGGCGTGCGCACGGGGTCGAGTTCGCCGATGAGGGCGATGCCACGCTTCAAGGCATCGAAGCCGCCGATCGCCTCGAGAGTCATGTAGCCGAGGGTGATCATGCCGGCGACCAGCAACAGCCCCTGGAGGGTCGCGACGGCAGCAACAGCCCGCAGGCCCCCGATGGCGACGTAGACGAGAACGCCGGCCGCGAGGGCGAGGATCGCGAAATCGGCCGGGATCTCGCCCGCGCTCACGTATTGCACGAGTTGGCCCGAGACCTGGAACTGAAGCGCGATCAGCGGCACCGAGAACATGATCGCAACGAGCACGACCAGGAGCCGCACAGCGTCCCCACGGAAGTAGGAAGCGAACATCTCGCCCGGCGTCACGAAGCCGAAGCGCTTGCCGATCATCCACTGACGCTTGAGGAAAAGGACGCCGGTGAGCGGTATGACGATCGCATAGAACGAGGTGTAGGCGTACTGGAAGCCGTCGGCGTAGATGAGGCCCGGGTGGCCGAGGAAGGTGGCGCCCGAAAAGGAGGTCGCCGTCGCCGCGACCACGAAGATCCAGAACGGGACCGAACGACCGGCAATGAGATAGTCGGTCGCCGAGCGAGCCGAGAGAGCGCCGCGAAACGCCAGGACAACGCAGCACAGCCAGTACGCGGCGACGCAAGCGATCAGCCAGAAAACCTTGTCGTCCATGGTCGTGCCCGAGCCTCCAACGAGCGTGCGCAGCCACCGAGCGCCAGCGTCGGCCAAGCCCACGGCAGACGCATGGCGGCCTCGCGGTACGTCGAAATCCTTTAGAAACAATCGGCTGGCGCGTAAATGGTCAATAGCGCACGGCACGCAAGCTTAACCCGGTCGCACGTCGGCCCCGACCTTGGCGCCGCGCGAAGCACACCTCGGCAAGGATGCCGCCACCATACGACGCCGGATGGAGCCGGGCCCGACGCGAACGAGCCGCCGTCGGCGAACAGTCCCGACGGCGGCTCCACCCCGCTCATGCATGCCAAAGGCCCTCTTGGCCGGGTGGTTCTAGCAGATCTCCTGGGACGTGGAAGTCGCGGCCGGTGTGCCGATGACGATTGAGGAATAAATTGTGTTGTTCGAGTTGCCGGGGGATGCCGGTCGTCCCCGGGCCGGGCATCCGATGCGCTGAGAACTTGACTTCGGCCATGGGGGAGTGACTGCGGGCGCAACGGCATGGATTGCCAACAGTTCCCGTCGCGGCCCTCGGCGGTTCGTCAAGCGTGGCCTTGTCGATGCGCCTTCGAGCGGGAGACGGTCCCCAGGTCGCCGTGTCGAATGTTCGCCGGATGTCCCGAGTGGCAATGTGACGAATGAGCGACAGCTAAGCGGAAAATATCGCCTTGTGGATCCCGGCCGCCTCTGGATATCTCGGACGCGGACCCGGCATGCGGGGGGGGACTCGTTGCGCGTTGCGGGGCGACCGGCGCTCTGCGGCCGGTCAGCCGCCACCTGCTCCGGCTGTCCCCGTCGAGGGTGGCAGCGGGGCGTTGCCCGGAGTGAAACTTCCGCTCGTGCCATCCGGTGTCACCGCGCCCTGGCGCGGCGCCAGATCCTCGTAGTGGATGCTCGGCTGGGTCCAAGGGCCCTTCAGCATCAGGACCGATGGATCGGCGCGCGTTGCGGCGCTCGCTGCCGTGTCGAGTTCGTCGACGTCGATGCGCATGTAGAGGCGCTGCTGGGCGAGATTGACCGAACCATCGACGATCAGTGTGCCACTGCCGGTCTCGAGCCGGACGCGGTCGCAGAAGGCGTTGCCACCTCGCAGCGTGAAGTTGGCCTCGAGTTGGTCGAACTCCGTCCGGTTGCCCGCGCTCGGCGGCCAGCCGTGCAGCGTGCCCTGACGGGCCAGGGTCGCGAGCCCGGCGAGATCCATCGCAAGACTGCCGCCGTCCGGAATGGTCAACGCCAGGCCGCCAGCGAGGTTCTCGAGCAACTCGCCGGGTGAGCCTCCACTCGACTTGAGGTGCAACTGGGCGCTACCCACCCCGCGCAAAGCGGCGAGGTCGGAAAAGGGGGCCAAGAGGCGGTCGATCTCGACCGTCGTCGCCTCGCTCCGCAATTGCAGGTGGAAGGTCTGCGGTGCGCCGTTCGCGCCGGGAGCATCGAGGGTCAACTCGATCTGGCCGTTGAGCATCCCGCCCGCGACAGCCGATTCGGCGGCATCCGCAAGGAGCCGCCCCTGGCGGAGCGTCACGGACAGGGCCGTGCGCCCTAGTTCGAGTGTGCCGGCGTCGATCTGCTCGGCCGAGAGGCGCAAATCGGCGTCGAGGTTGTGCATCGCTTGCTCGAGAAGGTGGGCAAGCTCCGTCGTCCACGCCGAGGGGGCCGGGGTCGCGCCGTCCGCGGCGACCAGAGCATCGGTCAGCTCGAGGCGCGTGAACGCGAGCGTGGCATCGATGTTCGGCTGCTGGCCGGAGAGATCGATGGACAGAAAGCCCTGCGCCATGCTCTGGCCGTAGCGCAACGTCGTGTCCTCGATCGCCGCCTTGCCGCCGCCGTAGGTCAGATCGCCGGCGAGTGAAAGGCCGCGAAACGGCGTGGCGCGAAGCGGGCCTCCCAGCAGAGCCGCAAAGGGCGAGCCGGCGGCGATTTCCAGTTTGAGGCGGCCTGCGGCCCTGGGCCCTGCGCCAAGCCGCACATCGCCCGAAAAGCGCAGTCCGAGGCCGCCGCCTTCGAGCGTCACACTGGCGGGGCGGGTGGCGGCCGCATCGTTCGCCGGGGGAAGGCGGGCGTCGAGGGAGAGGGCCCCGGGGGCGCCTGCGACATTGAAGGTGGCGCGGGCCGTGACCTCGTCGTCGGAGCCGTGCGAAAACTCGAGGTTGACGCCTTGGAGCGTCATCGAGCGGTTGCCGCGCACGATCTCGACCGTGCCATCCTCGATCAGCACCGAGCGAAAACCGGGCCCGGCGCCTGCCTCGAGCAGTCGCCGCAGCATTGGCTCGAGGGCGGACAGGTCCGGCTCGTCGGGCAGCGCAATGCTCAGCCGTGGGGAGACGAGGTGCAAGCGCTCGCCGGAGAGGGCGCCGAGAACCGCAGTGGCGGCGGCAGGCACCCTGCTGGCCTCGATGATCTCAGATGCGGCATGCACACCCGATGCGACCAGGATGGCCGCCGCGAAACCGGTCGTCCATCGCGCCAGGGACACAGGGTTCAGCACTTCGAGCCGCCTCCCATCCGCACCCCCGCGCTCAAGGCGCTCCACGTCGGTCGCGACGTGACCGGTTCAAGTTCCATCCCGTCCCCGGTCCCATGTCCGCACTGCGTGCCGCATGCGAACCGCATCGCAGCGATAGGATCCGCCGTCCATGCAGCAGGCCTGCTCGACGCCAGGCCATGCCAGTTGCGTGAGCGTCCCGCTTGGCCAGTAGCCATCCGTGCGATTTGGCGTCTATAGAGCCAAAACTGTGACCGTTTGAGTGCGGAGGCAATGCCATGTCGAACCCCCTTTGGCAACCCGCCGACAGGGCTCAAAAGGAGGCGAACCTCGCTCGGTTCATGGCATGGGCCGGCGATCGGCACGGGCGCGACTTCGTGGATTGCGAGGCGCTTCATGCCTGGTCGGTCGCTGACACCGCCGCGTTCTGGGAAGCGGTCTGGGACTTCACGGGCGTCGTCGGCGACAAGGGGGCCGGGCCATTCCTGGTCGATGCCGCGAAGATGCCGGGGGCGCGCTTCTTTCCGAACGCCAGACTGAATTTCGCCGAGAACCTGTTTCGGCATGGTGGCGAGGCCGATGCGCTGGTCTTCTGGGGTGAGGACAAGGTCAAGCGCCGCATGGGTTGGGGGGAACTCAACAGGCAGGCGGCGCGCTTCCAGGGCCTGCTCGCCGAACACGCCGTCGACCAGGGGGCTCGCGTTGCCGCCATCATGCCGAACATGCCGGAGGCCGTCTCGGCCATGCTCGGGGCGGCGGCGAGCGGCTGCATCTGGTCGTCGTGCTCGCCGGATTTCGGGGTCAAGGGCGTGCTCGACCGTTTCGGGCAGATCGAGCCCGAGGTGCTGGTCGCCTGCGATGCCTACGTCTACAACGGCAAGATTTTCCCGATGGGGGCCAAGCTCGGCGAGATTGTGGCGGCGCTCCCCAGCCTCAAGCTCGTGGTGATCGTGCCCTACATGGGAGAGGCCGTGCCGGGCGGGGATGGCGAACTGGCGGGGCTCGACAAGGCGGTCCACTGGGGACGGGCGGTCGATGCGCGCGGCGAGGAGGTGCCGACGTTCAGGCGCCTGGAATTCTCGCACCCCCTCTATATTCTTTTCTCCTCCGGCACGACGGGCGTTCCGAAATGCATCGTCCACTCCGCGGGTGGAACGCTCCTCCAGCACAAGAAGGAGCACGTGCTGCATTGCGACCTGCGGCAGGGCGACAGGCTGTTCTATTTCTCCACGTGCGGCTGGATGATGTGGAACTGGCTCGTCTCCGGGCTGGCGAGCGGGGCAACGCTGCTGCTCTTCGACGGCTCTCCCTTCGCGCCGGGGCCGAACATTCTCTTCGATTATGCCGACGCCGAGCGCATGACGTTCTTCGGCACGTCCGCAAAGTACATCGACAGCCTCAAGAAGGCCGAGGTGCGACCCGCCGCGACGCACGACCTTTCGAGCGTACGCGCGATCGCCTCGACCGGCTCGCCGCTCGTTGCCGAGAGCTTCGACTACGTCTACGAGGCGATCAAACGCGACGTGCATCTCGCGTCGGTGTCCGGCGGCACCGACATCGTTTCGTGCTTCGTCATCGGCAATCCGCTGAAACCCGTCTGGCGCGGCGAGATCCAGGGCCCGGGCCTCGGTATGGACATCGACGTGGTCGATGAAGAGGCCCGTCACATGGCACGCGGCAAGGGCGAACTCGTCTGCCGCAATGCATTTCCGTCCATGCCGATCGGATTCTGGGGCGACCCGGACGGGGCGAAATACCGGGCGGCCTATTTCGAGCGATTTCCAGGCCTCTGGCACCATGGCGATTTCGCCGAGTGGACCGAACACGGGGGCATGATCATCCATGGCAGATCGGACGCGACTCTCAATCCCGGGGGCGTGCGCATCGGAACGGCGGAGATTTATCGCCAGGTCGAGCAGCTCGGAGAGATCGTCGAGGCCATCGTGATCGGGCAGGACTGGGACGGCGACGTCCGGGTCGTGCTGTTCGTACGCCTCGCCGAGGGGGTCTCGCTCGATGCCGATCTCGAGCGGCGCATCCGCCAGCGCATCCGGGACGGCGCTTCGCCGCGTCATGTGCCGAGCAAGATCGTCGCCGTCCGTGACATCCCGCGCACCAAGTCGGGCAAGATCACGGAACTCGCGGTGCGCGACATCGTGCACGGCAAGGAGATCAAAAACCGCGAGGCGCTTGCGAACCCCGAGGCGCTCGAACTCTTTCGTGACATCCCCGAACTCGGGCGTCCCTGAGCGGAGGGCGTACCCGATCGGCCGCGGTCATGGCCGCAAGACGCGGGGCGCCCGCACCGTCTCGCCTCGCCCCCGCGTGCCGCTGGCGCAAGGGGTCAGGACCCTCCCGTCCTACCTTTGGCGTCCCTTGTATGGGAGGCGTCGGTGGGTCTGCTCGCGATCTTAATGATGAGGAAAACAAAAATCGCGAGTGTGACGACGAGCACCAGTACGAGACCCCACAGCGCGATGGCCGCGAGCGGATCGGTGTCGAGGAGGGCGATGAGGTCCATGGACATCTCCGAATTGGCTGGAGCCTGCCGACCGGCCCGGCAGCCGGCCGCGGCTCGACCATCTTCCTGTCGGTCGCAAGGCACATTGATCCCGATCAAGAGACGGGCGAACGGTTCTCAGCTGTTGGACCAACCCAGCAGCCGATCCCGCCAGACCAAGCCTTCGCGCGTCGTGCCGCGCGGGCGGTATTCGCAGCCGACCCAACCCCGATAGTCCATGTCGTCGAGGGCGGTGAGGACGGCGCGATAGTCGACCTCGCCCTGGTCGGGCTCGCCGCGATCGGGAACGGCTGCAATCTGGACGTGGCCGATCAGGTCACGCCAGTCGGCGAGCCCGGTGAGGATATCGCCGGCGATGATCTGGCGGTGGTAGACGTCGAACTGCAGACGAACCGAAGGCTCGTCGATCTCGGCGATCAGCGCGCGGGCATCGGTGAAGTCGCTGAGGAAATATCCCGGCATGTCGCGGCGGTTGATGGGCTCGATCATCAGCTCGATGCCGCGCTCGGCCAGACGGCGCGCGGCGGAGCGCACATTCGCCACATAACAATCCCACGCCCGCTGGTCGCGCGGATCGCCGAGCCCGGCCATGACATGGATGCGTTCAACTTTCGTCGCCTCGGCATAGGTGATGGCGCGGTCGATGGAACGCTCGAAGCGGGGTTCTGCTCCGGGCAGGCAGGCGAGACCGCGTTCGCCCGCTGCCCAGTCGCCGGGGTCGGCATTGAAGAGGGCCAGTGTCAGCCCCGAGCGTGCCATCGCCTCGGCGATCCGCTCGGGTGGCTCGGCGTAGGGGAACTGGCATTCGACGGCCGCAAAGCCAGCGGCGGCCGCCGCCGCGAAACGCTCGAGGAACGGGCGTTCCTCAAAGAGCATGGTGATGTTGGCGGCAAGACGGGGCACGGCGGCACTCGCGGATGATCTCAGGGTGTCTCGTCGCTGCCCTCACGCCGACCGCATCGGAATGCGCACGACGATGTCGAGGTGCTGCGGGCCGCTGGTCTCGAGCTTCAAATGGACACCGCACTGGGCCGCGAGATCCTCGGCGATACGGTAGGTTGCGGGAATGCTGGCGCGCGGCGATTCGAACACGATCACGGCGCCGCTCGGTTGCGCGGAGACCCGGAGATCCGCGTAGGTGATCGCGCCGGCGCTCGTGCGGGTCGGGCCGGCGCTCAAGGTCACGCGGCCTTCGGGGCCGGCGGCATCGACGCTGCGATCGATGCAGGCGATCAGGATCTGGCGGAGCAGCAGCGGCAGGATGTCCGGCTCGGCGGGGGTGGCGATCGCGCCGCGCACGAGCCGGACGCGGCGCAGTTCGGCGCGTCCACGCGAGCAGCGCAGCGCATCGTCGGCGATCCGCCGCAGGCTCTGCGCCTGGGGGGCGGTGCTGGTGACGGGCGGGCGGGCGGGATGCCTCGGCTGGCGGCCGGTGGCGGGCGAGCGCGTCGGTGCCGGCTGCGCGACGTGCCGGCCAGTGGCGTTGGATATGCTCCCGTCGGCCAAGCTTGACAGGATTCCTGGTCTCTTCGCTTTGCCGAATGGGGCGCCTCCCGTGGCGGGGGCGAGTTCGTCGGCGACGGCATGGGTACGGGGTGGCGCGGCACCACGATGCTCGCCCGCATCCAGTTCTTCCGCCAGCAGCATCACCTTGCCGCCGGGGATGAGGCGCGCGCCGCAACGCAGGCGCGTACCTTCACCGCCGAGTTCCGTGGTGCGCACCGCGGCCCGACCGGCAAGCTGGCGCGCGGCATCGGCGAGCGCGCGCAACCAGCCATCCGCCCAATCCGATTGCCCGCTCGAAAAGAGCGCGCGCCAAGCGTCGTTGGCCAGTTCGCAACCCGCCTCGCCGTAGACCGCCGCGGCAATGGGCAGCGGCAAGAGGTATTCGGTGAGGTCGGAAGCGTCGGTGATCTGCTGCGTTGCGGGCGGCTTTGCCGCAAGCGCTGCCGGCTCCGCCGCGTGCTCCCCCCGTGCAGTCGGATTGGCGGGTGCTTCCGCGAGGGGGGCGGGCAACACCTCCCGTTGCGGTCGGTCGGTCTGACGCTGCAACTCGGCGTTTCGGTGGGTCGCCGGGCGAGCGAGGATCGCTCCGGCTGGCGGCCGCCAGGGACTGGCGCGACGGATCGGGGCGGGACGGACCGTCGGGAGCGGGGGGACGGGCGTCAGACCGGCACGCGGACGTGTCAGGCCGGTTCGCGCCACCGTCTTCGCGGAGGTGCCGTTCACACGCGCGGGTGGCGAGACACTCCGCGATTGCCGGTCCGCGGCATCGCCGGTGACGCGATCGCAAGGGGCCTCGGGACTGGGCTCGGATTCACGATCGGCGCCGGTTCGGGCATTGCGCCGCGCGGCTCTGCGCAACAGGCGGTGAAGGGCGGCGCGGGGGCCAGTGCGTGGGGTTTCGCGAGGGGCGTTCCCGACAGGGTCCGTGCCCGGCGCAACGGGGCGTGGGGCTGCATCGGAGGGGGCCAGCGAACCGCGCGTGGGGGTGGGTGCGGCCTTGCGTGCGGCTCCGGTGTTGCTCGCCGCCTCACGGATCTGGCGCGCGATCGCGGCCATGGCGGCGGCATCGGCGTCTTCCTGGCCCGCGCCGTCCTCAGAGCCCAATGAGCGGGCCGGTCCGGTCGCAGGGGGGGGCGTGGCGACGTCGTCGGACCGCCGCCCCGTTTGGCCACCGCGGCTCTCGGCTCCAGGCGGAAAGGGTATGAGCACGAGGGGGCGTGCCGGGGCCGCTGGCTGCGCATCCAGGGCGAGCGTACCGGCCACGGGATCGACGGTGACACCGGCCGCGGCAGGATCGTCGTCCGCCGGTTCTCCTGCGGGCTGCGGTCGCGGTATGGTCCGCCCCGACGGCTCGCTGGCGAGTACGAGAACGGCCCGGCTCGCGTCGGCGAGGCGGATGGGACGAACACTGGCCAGGAAAGCGATCGCGCCGCGCGGGCGCCAGAAGACGAGGCGCTGGGGCAGGCGCAGCCCACTGCGGGTCGCGGCGGCCGCTTCGAGGGCGGCGAGCGCGGGGGTCGCGCGGTCGATCCCGGCGGGCCAGCGCTCGTCCGCCCGCAGGCCCAGAAGGCGGGTGGCGGCGGCATTGCCCCAGACCAACTCGCCGCGATCGAGCGAGACGATGAAGGCGGCGGCAGGGGACGCCGCCAGCCGCTCGATGTCGTTCTCACTCAATTCCAGCGGTTGTTCGCTCACGCTCGAACCGTCCACGTCGTGCACCTGTCTGCCAGCCGGGCCGGCCGGACGATGCGCCGGCGATGCCTCACCCGGGCCGGTATGGCCCGCCCGGTCGGCCGTCGCGTTCCTCGCCCGCATTGGGCAACCTCTTGCGCGACGACACGAACATGCTTTCCGCTTAGTGGAAACGATGCGAAAATGACAGTCTTAACGCGTGGAGGTGAGACGATGCCGAGCCCCGAGCATTTCCAGATCCCCGACACGGTCCGCGAACTGGCGGAGCGGAACCTGGAGCAGGCCCGAAATGCCTACGATCAGATGATGGAGGTCGCGCGCCAGGCCCAGCAGCTCATGCAGCAATCTCAAGACGCGGTCTCCAATGGCGCCCTCGAAGTCCAGCACAGGGCCGTGACGTTCGCCGAGGAGAACATGCGCGAGAGTTTCGATCATGCGATGCAGCTGGCGCGGGCAAGTGACATGCACAGTGCGCTGCAATTGCAGCAACAGTTCGCGCAGTCGCAGGTCGCACGGTGCGCCGAACAGACGCGGGAGATGACGCAGATGATGCTCGAGGTCGCCCGCAAGATGCAGGGTGGACGCTAGTTCGATTGCGGATCGGGCCAATGCATGGCCCGTGGGGGCATGTTCTCTGGCCGGGCCCTGGTTTGATGGGGAAGCGGCTGGTCTTGCCAACGGTGCGCCGGCTTGCGTACGCCAAGGCGCACCGGGCCGCTGTTCGGGCAAAACCGCTGTGTGTCATACCAGTGTGCACCTAGGCGTGGACGGCGCGCGCGTGACGCGCTATATGCGCCTTCTCCGGGCCGCCGTCGTGGTGGCCACTTGGCGGTCGTCGCGACGCGTGGCCGCCATGATGTCGGTGATCCGACCCGAGTGCCGCCTTAGCTCAGCTGGTTAGAGCGCTAGATTGTGGATCTAGAGGTCCCCCGTTCGAGCCGGGGAGGCGGTACCAATAAAACCAAGAGCTTAGAAGATGGCCCTGGCACGTCGCAAAATCGCCAAGTAACGCCTAGGGAACATGCTTCGGGGTCAATTTTCTTGACCGAGCGTGCCGGACGCCATCATGTGGACGCCCGAAGCCACCAATTGACAGGTGGTGAGATCGATCGTCCTCTTGCGCGTCATCGTCATTCACGCTGGTGGCGCGTGAGGGGCACGGCTTGGCCAGTGGCCAGCGGCTCGGAGCCATCGAGGTCTTCGCACTTTCCCGGGTCGTCCCGGCCGGTGGCGGCGCAGGTGACCAGTCCAGCGCTCTTTGCGGCCTATCGTGCTTGGCGCGCGAGTTCCGGCTTCGTGCCTCTGCGGGAAGGCGCGTTCACCGCTTCATTCGAGACACTGGCCCGAGAGGCCGGCACACTTCTTCTTCCAATTTAAGTACGTCGCATGGCTGATCCCCGCCTTCCGGCAGATCTCCTCGACACATGTGCCCGGCTTCACACTGCCGGATGACGAACGCCTCCTGTGCTTCCATCAACTTCGATGTGATCGTGGTCTTCCCTCTTCTCCCCAGCCTCGGGAATGATGCGGAAAGCTCCAACCCGATTCGGGGGGCACTTCAGGGGAGCAGACCACATGCATGCCCCCTATTTTCGGCGCAGGGAGCGGGCGAAAGCGCGAATGTCGTCCACGAGGAGCTGTGGCTCCTCCATCGCACCGAAATGTCCTCCGCGCGGCATCTCCGTCCACTGCGCGATGTTATATATGCGCTCCACGTAGCTGCGAGGGGGCCAAGCCAGCATTTCCTTCGGGAACAGGGCACATGCCGTCGGCACTTCCACACGCCTTCCCTCGGGAGACAAAAGGCGCCCCCCTTCCTCGCGGCGTCCAAAATAGATCCACGTGGACGTGCTGAATGTTCCGGTCACGAGATAAATCATGATGTTCGTCAGAAGGTCGTCGCGCGAATGTGCGCTTTCGGGATCATTCCCTTTCGTATCCGACCACGAGCTGAATTTCTCCAGGATCCAGGCCGCAACTCCCACGGGGCTGTCCATCATTGCGTAGCCGAGGGTCTGTGGCTTGGTGGCCTGCTGCGTCCGGTAGCCGTTCTCCATGATCTGATCCCGATCGAAGCGAGCAGCCCATTTCTCCTCTTCCGGACCCTTCGGACCGTCCCTGTGACGCATCGTCAGGATGTTGATGTGGATGGCCTTGCACGCCGGCGCGTGGTCGTAGCCGAGCCAGCTCGATATGGCTCCGCCCCAGTCGCCGCCCTGTGCGATGTAGCTGTCGTAGCCGAGCACAGCTGTCATCAAGGTGTGCAGGCTTGCCGCCATCCGACGCGGGCCCCACGGACGCGGCGGTCTATCGGAAAACCCGAATCCGGGGAGGGACGGCGCGATCACGTCGAAGGCATCGCCGATGTCACCACCGAAGCGTTCGGGATGCGCGAGCGGCTCGACAATATGCCTGAATTCCGCGATGGAACCGGGCCACCCGTGAGATATCAGTAGAGGTTGCGGATTGGGGCCACTGCCTCTCTCGTGGATGAAATGCAGGTTGAGACCCTCGACCGGCGCCATGAACTGGGGGAACGTGTTGAGCGCAGCTTCCTGTTCCCTCCAGTCGAATTCCTCCAGCCAGTAGGCGCAGAGTTCCCGCATGTAGCGGAGATTGGTGCCACACTCCCAGCCATCCAAGTCCGGCATGGCAGACCAGGGATACTGCGCAACCCGTCTGCGAATATGGTCCAGCGTGTCGTCCGAAACGGAAACCTGAAACGGCGTGGGCCGCAACAGCTGACGGCGGGCGTCTACCAATGATCGGGTCCTCCCGTCCTTTCCTGCCGTGCCGTTCTCAGCCGGGGTGTTCGCGCGAAGAAGCGCACTCGCTTCAATTCAGCGCAGGAGGCCAGATTCCGGAGGTCGGGACGAGTGACAGCTGGCACAATTCAGGGTGACAGTTCGGAAGGGAGCGAAGTCCTGCGCGCACGTCAGGTCGACGGTCTGATGAGCCCTTCGACTTCCTCAGCGATGATCTTGACGCCATCTTCGAGTTTTCCGAGCGGAACGAATGCGAAGCCGACCCTAAAATTCCTTCGGACGTCGTTCTCGAGGTAAAATATCTGTCCCCTGTCGATCAGGACGCCTCGCGGTCTGAGCCGGTCACGGAGTTCGGTGGCGTCGAAATCGGGCGGGCCCGTGATCCAGAAGCTGGTGCCTCCTTCGTTCTCGGTCACCTCGAGCATGTGGAGATGGCGGGCGATCGCATCGCGCATCGCATGCCAGCGCTTGTGGAACCGCCTCTGGATGTTTCTGAGATGTGCGTCGAAATACCCGAGCCGGAAGAAGAGGGCTGCCGTCTCCTGAACGATCGTCGGCGGGTGGCGCAATACCGCACCCCTTATCGCACGCAATTCGCGGATGATGTCCGGATGGGCGACGATGAAGCCGAGCCGAATGCCTGGTGACAAGATTTTCGACAGGCTGCCGATGTATATGACCCGTTGATGACGATCCAATGAGCGCAGCGAGGGAGACGGCTTGGAAAGAAAGTTCATCTCGGCTTCGTAGTCGTCCTCTATCACCATGAAATCATTGGCGTTCGCGGCATCCAGGAGTGCTTCGCGCCGCTCCTGAGACATGGTCACCATCGTTGGGAATTGATGGCCCGGCGTGGTGAATACGAGCTGGCATCCAGGCGGAATGGCCGAAGTGATGATGCCCTGTTCATCGACAGGGACGCCGACCAGCCTGTGACCGCCGAGGACGAAGGCGTTTCGTGCGCCTTGAAAGCTCGGGTTCTCGAATGCGACCGGCTCCTTGCGGCGAGCAAACAATAGGCTGATCAGGAACAGGGCGTTCTGTGCTCCCAGCGTGATCAGGATTTCGTCGGCGCGGGCATGGATGCCGCGGTAGGTCAGGAGCCGTTGGCACAGTTGTTCCACCAGGTGTCGGCTGTCGCTTTCGATGGAATCGCCTGTCCAAAACGGCATTTCCTTGCGGCCCAGGATCTGTCGCGAGCACTCCCGCCAGGCGTCGACCGGAAAGAGATCCGGGTCGATCTGGTTATAGAGGAACGGGTAGGGGTAACGGGTCCAGTCGGTCGGATTGTCGATCCGGGTCAGGCCCGACGCGGGAAAGGAGATGGGCGACGGCGCTTCCACTGTGTGGCGACCGGTCACGGCACTGCTGCCGGGGGACGCCAGGAGCGACAGTGCGTCGGCGCTGATGTAATAACCCGAACGGTCCCGGGAGGTGACGAGCCCCAGATCGATCAGCCGGTTGTAGGCGGCAAACACCGTATTGCGCGAGACATCGAGCTGCGCGGCCAGGACGCGGCAGGACGGTAACGGTTGGTCGCAGGCGAGCGATCGGGACGTGATCGCCGAGCTGACGGCCTCGCAGATCTGGTCGCGGAGGCTCAGTTCCGAGCCCTCCGGCAACTTGAAGGGGGGCAACGCCATCATGCCCATGAAGCTCCTCCACCACGAACGATCCGCGGCGCCGCATCCCGGTGACCTTTGCAACCGATGATCGACAACGCAAACACCAGGATGCCGAGGATAGTGCCGCCGCGGTCAACTGTCCCCTCCATTCGTCCCATCTGTCACTTCCGTTGCGCTATCGCGATGCCGAAGATGCGATGGTCGTCACGTCCGGTGGCAAGCTGGGAGGAAAATGGAATGACACGACACCCGCTACTGAAGTTACTGGTGGCCGCCGTGGTGCTCATGTCCGGCGCGGAGTTCGCAAGCGCTCAGAAAGTTCTGAAGCTTGGAACGGTGGGGCAGCTGGGTATGCCGATCGGCGATGCGATCGACCAAGCGCTCATCCCGACCCTGGAACGGGTCTCTGGCGGCATGCTGAAGGTCGAACCGCACTACCGCGGCTCACTTTGTGGCGAACAGAAATGCGGCGAGCAGGCCAATCAAGGGCTCCTGCAATTGTGGACCAGTTCCACCGCCAACTTCGGCAGCTTCGGCACCGACCTCGCGATTTTCGATCTCCCCTACATCTTCAAGAGCATCGAGGACGCGGACCGCATCTCGCGGCAGTGGCTTTCCAAGCGGCAGTGCGACCGTGCGGCAGAGAGTGCCGGGCACATCTGTCTGGTCGTCTATTCCAGCGGCGGGTTCCGCCAGCTCGCCAACGCCCAGCGGCCGGTTCATGTTCCTCGGGACATGGAGGGGATCAAGTGGCGAGTGACCAAGAGCCCGATCGAATATACCCTCATCAAGGCCTGGGGCGCGGTGCCTGTACCCTATGACTGGACCCAGCTCTATCAAGGTCTCCAGACCGGCGTCGTCTCGGGGCAGTACGTGGCGGTGCCGTGGCAGCACATCGCGAAGCTGCACGAGGTTGCCAAGTACTTCACCGAGATCGGCGGTTCCTGGTCCGGCAATCAGCTCTCGATGGACATCACGCAGTACAATGCCCTGACCGAGCAGGAAAGGGAGTGGCTGCACGCGGCAGCGCAGGCATTCGCGGACAAGGTCAGTGAGCTGGACCGCCAATGGGTCGCTGACGGAGAAGCCGCCATCAAGGCTTCAATCACCGAGTGGTATGTGCCCACGGAAGAGGAGCTCGCCCAATGGCGCGAAGGGGCCATTGCGGCATGGCTCGATGCAAAGGGAACGTTCGAGCCTGAAATCGCCGAGCGGGTCCTCAGAGAGCAGGGCATGGACAGCTTCATCGAGGCGCTCAAGAAAGCGGGCGCGCTCTGAGTCGCGGAAATTTCGTAGGTCATACAGGGCATTGAACGGGTCGGCGGGGCGCTTCAACGTGTGTGGCCCCGTCGTCATCCTGCCGGTAGGCCAGCGACAACCGCCTTTGGTCCGGCGCTCCGAGCCATCCGCTCGGTGCGCCGGAAAGACACTCTGATCGGCGTACCGCGGCGCCCGATCGCCCGGGTTTCAAGACCGGTCGTCCGCAGATCTGTCGGCGCGAGACAACGACCCGCGCCCGAGCCCCGCAGCAAGGTATGCTCCACCATGGAAATCGTTTTCCTCCTGGTCGTCCTTCTGGTCCTGATCCTTGCGGGGGCACCGATAGGTTTCACGCTCATTCTCATTCCCGTCGTCTACATCCTGTTCACGGGCGCGGCGCCGCTCATCCTCATTCCAAGCCAGATGTTCAGCGCGATCGATTCGGTCCCCCTGACGGCAATCCCGTTCTTCATGCTGACGGGCGAACTGATGACCAGCGCGACCATAACCGACCGGCTGGTCGAACTCAGCAAGCGCATCATCGGGCGGATGCGCGGCAGCATGGCGCAGGTCAACGTTCTGGTCAGCATGTTCTTTGCCGGCATGAACGGCTCGGTCGTGGCGGACACGGCAACCGTCGGCTCCCTGCTCGTGCCGGCGATGAACCGCTCGGGCTATCCTCCCGCCTTCACAGCCGCGATCACGGCCGTCAGTTCGACAATCGGCGGCATCATTCCTCCCAGCATCATGATGATCGTGCTGGCCAATGCCGGTGGCATATCCGTGGGGGCGCTCTTTGCCGCCGGAATTGTGCCGGGCATCCTGATCGGGATGATGTTGATGGTGATCAATCACGTGATCGCCGTACGCAACAATTTCGAGCGGAGCGAAACGCCATTCAGCCTCTCGGAGGTTGCCTCTTACGGCCGCAAGTCGTCCTTTGCGCTCCTCATTCCAATCGTTCTGGTCGGTTCGGTCGTGGGGGGAATCGCGAGCGTCGTCGAGGCGGGAGCGCTCACCGCGACGATCGCATTGCTCGTCGGCCTCTTCGTCTATCGCACCATCACATGGTCGAATTGCAAGGGGGCCTTCGTTCGCGCCTTCCGCAACTCGGCGATGGTCTTCATCATCATCGCTGCTTCTGGACCATTCGGTTGGCTCCTCACGTCTCTGGGTGCCAATACACAACTCGAACAATGGCTGCTCGGATATGCCGATGATCCGCTGCTGTTCGCGCTGGTTCTGGTGCTCTTCATCTGCTTGCTCGGCATGGTGATGGACTCGGCCGCGAACATCATCGTCGTCGGACCGGTGCTGGTCGACGTCATGGTGAAGGCCGGATACCCGGACGTACAGGCCGCACTCGTCGTCGTCGTCGGCTTCCTGATCGGCTCGGTCACGCCGCCCGTCGGTGTCGCCTATTTCACGGCCAGTGCCCTCGCCAAGGCGCGGCTGGAGAGCGTGGCCGTGGCCATGATTCCGTATCTCGTGGCCCTGTTCGCACTCCTTTTCATACTGGTGGTCGTTCCGGATATAACGATGTTCCTGCCACGCCTCATGGGCTTTTCCTGATTGCGATCCGGTGGCGGACCGGCGGCCTTCGGCTGGGAGGACAATCGATGCCACGTTTTCTGCAGATCATTGACCGGCTGGTGCACAACGTGTTGACGACGCTGTGCAGCATCCTGCTGCTCCTCATGGTCGCATTCACCGTCTATTCCGTGGTCATGCGGTATTATTTCGAGAGTCCACCCGTCTGGGGCGATCTGCTTACCGTACTCAGCAACATCTGGCTGGTTTTCATTGCCCTCGCGTTGACGGTTCGCGATCGCGACCACATTGCACTTGATCTCGTTTATACCCGATTGCCGCTTCGCGTGGCTTTTTTCGTGCAGCAATTCTGGTCGCTGGTTATTTTTCTCCTGGGTCTGGTCATCCTGTACTATGGGCTGCAGGTCGTTTCGACGATGGGTGGCAGGTATTGGGAAATGTGGTATTTCGCTTGGGAAGACGGCGGCTTGGTCTACAAGCCCAATTACATGCCGAAGAAATATGCGCAGACGATTCTTCCGATTTCCGGTGTGCTGATCAGTATGGCTGCACTCATGGCCATACTCGAGGATTGCGTCCGTTACTCGAAGGGGCGTTTCCGGCTTGCGGGCGAGGAAGCACGCGAAACCCACCAATGACGACGCTGTCGCTCCATCTCAAGGATAACTCGCGCCCTCGAGGACGGGAAGATCACCTGCGGAACTGTTCACGCAGGTGACGGCCGGCGTCCTCGGTGCCGATCCCGAAGAATTTCGGCGGAGGCATGCGGTGGTGAACCGAATGCCCGTGCGGCCGACAGCCTCGGCACGGGACATTTCGGGTGCCGGTTGATGCCGCGGGCGAGAAGCCGACTGGCCGCCTTTTCGGGTCTCCGGGGGCGTCATTGGATGATGCAGACCGGGCTCGGCGCACCGGATCGCCACGCGAGGTTACGAGGTTGCGGGCGCCGGGCGGACAGCGCTGTGCGCGACGGACCCGTGATGGCCGCCATGTGCAGAGCGATGGGGCCCATGCGCCAAGTCCGTGGGCCGGGTTGGCGAGGCGCTACGGCGCCCGGTCTAGCCAAATGCCTCGGGCGCGCAAATTGCCTTGTCAGCGCAACTCGACCGGCGGATACTCGAAGCTTCTAACGGCACCCCGAAGGGTCGATTTTTGGGAGGAAGTCGCAATGAGCAGTACAAAGGACTCAACGGTTTCACGGCGCTCGTTCCTCAGGAAGGGCGCGCTCGCAGGCGGGGCCATCGCGGGCAGTGTGGTCGCGGCACCGGCCGTCCTGGCGCAAGCCCCGATCGTCGTGAAAATGCAGACTTCGTGGCCGGCATCCGACATCTGGATGGATTTCGCGCGCCAGTACGTCGAGCGTGTCGAGCAAATGTCCGGTAATCGCCTCAAGATCGACCTGCTGCCTGCCGGCGCGGTCGTCGGCGCGTTCCAAGTGATGGACGGTGTAAACGATGGCGTTCTCGACGCGGCACACACGGTGCCCGTCTACTGGTACGGCAAGAACAAGGCTGCCTCGTTCTTCGGCACCGGGCCGGTCTGGGGCGGGTCGGCCACGACGATGCTGTCCTGGTTCTACCAGGGGGGTGGCGCGGAGCTTTATCGAGAGCTCACCCAGGACATCATGGGCCTCAACGTTTACGGCTTCATGGGCTTCCCGATGTTCGCGCAGCCCTTCGGTTGGTTCAAGAACGAGGTGAGCAAGGCGAGCGAACTCCAGGGCTTCAAGTACCGCACGGTGGGGCTTGCCGCCGATCTCATGCAGGCGATGGGCATGTCGGTGGCGCAACTCCCCGGGGGTGAGATCGTGCCGGCGATGGAGCGCGGTGTCATCGACGCCTTCGAGTTCAACAATCCCTCCTCCGACAGTCGTTTCGGGGCTCAGGACGTCGCCAAGAACTACTACCTGTCCTCTTACCACCAGGCCTCGGAGAGCTTCGAGTTCCTGTTCAACAAGGACTTCTTCGACGATCTGGCGCCAGACCTGCAGGCGATTCTCAAATTTGCCGTCGAAGCCGCTTCGACGGCAAACACCGCTTCGGCGATGGACAATTATTCAGCCGACCTCCTCAAGCTGCAAAAGGAATCCGGCGTCAAGGTGCACCGCACCTCCAAGGATATCCTCGATGCCCAGCTCAAGGCCTGGGATGGCCTGATCGCCGAGCTGGAAAAGGATGCGTTCATGAAGAAGATCATGGACAGCCAGCGCGCCTGGATCGAGCGGGTCACCTACTACGAACTGATGAACGCGCCCGACTACGCTCTGGCCTACCAACACTACTTCCCGGGCAAGCTGGCTCTCTGAGCTTCGAACGACCGCGTCCGGTCCCCGGTGCCCGACCACTGTCGGCGCCGGGGATCGAAATCCCGTCCAGTTCGAGTGCAGCATGCGTTCATTCATCAGATTCGCTGATGCCCTGTCGGCCGGGTTCGGCAAGGCTTTTGCTTGGCTGATCATCCTCATGACGTTCGGCACGGGCTACGAGGTCTTCGTGCGCTATGTGCTCGGCAGTCCGACGCCGTGGGCGCTCGATGTGTCGTTCATCATGTACGGTACACTGTTCATGATGGGTGGAGCCTATACGCTGTCGCGCGGCGGCCATGTCCGGGGCGACTTCCTCTATCGCTTGTGGCAGCCCAGGACGCAGGCCAGGGTCGATCTCGTCCTCTATCTCCTGTTTTTCTTTCCTGGCGTCATGGCGCTGATCCTTTCCGGCTGGAAATATGCGGCCCGCTCGTGGCGCTTCGCGGAGGTCAGCATCAACAGTCCCGCAGGTGTCCCGATCTTCCAGTTCAAGACGGTGATCGTCGCGGCCGGCATCCTGCTTTTCATTCAGGGCATCGCGCAGGTCATGCGCTGCATCATCTGCATCCGCGAAAACCGCTGGCCGGTGATCGAGGACGACGTGCGCGAGACCGAGGAGCAACTCGTGCGTGAGGCCGCGCGAGGCAACAGCACAGGGCACAAATGAGCGAACCCCAGGTAGCCCTGTTCATGCTGGGGCTTTTCATCTTCGTCGTCTTTCTGGGATTTCCCATCGCGTTCACCTTGATGGCGATGGGGATCGGCTTCGGCTACTATGCCTATTACGATCCGACGCGCATGTGGCGAGCCTACAACCGGCTCGATGAGAACGCGAGCTGGTGGGACAGCACCTCGCTCTGGATCGAAGGGTTCTTCAACAACCGCATCTTCGACCTGTTCATCAATCAGACCTATACGGTCATGTCGAACGAGGTGCTGACAGCGGTGCCGCTGTTCCTGTTCATGGGATACCTCGTCGAGCGGGCAAACATCGTCGACAGGCTGTTCAATTCGCTCAACATCGCGTCGAAGAACGTCCCCGGTTCGATGGGGGTCGCCGCGCTCATCACCTGCGCGCTGTTCGCGACCGCGACGGGCATCGTCGGCGCTGTCGTCACACTGATGGGCCTCCTCGCCCTGCCGGCCATGCTGCGGGCCCGCTACGATACCTCCTTCGCCTCCGGGATCATTTGCGCGGGCGGCACGCTGGGGATTCTGATCCCACCATCGATCATGCTGATCGTCTATGCGGCAGCCTCGGGTGTCTCGATCGTTCGACTCTATGCGGGGGCATTGTTGCCGGGCTTCCTGCTGGTCGGGCTCTATCTACTCTATGTCATCGGGCGCTCGATCCTGCAGCCGAGTGTCGCGCCCCGGCCCACCGACGAGGAAGTGCCGGACGTGCCGATCGGCAAGCTCGTCCTCATGCTGCTGACCTCGTTTTTTCCGCTGGCCTTCCTCATTCTCGCGGTGCTCGGCTCGATCCTGTTCGGTCTGGCGACGCCGACCGAAGCCGCTTCGATCGGAGCGCTGGGGGGAATTTTGCTCGCCATCGCCTATCGGGCCATGACCTTCCAGCGCCTGCGCGAGTCCGTCTATCTGACCGTGCGCACGACGGCCATGGTGTGCTGGCTGTTCGTCGGGTCGTACACGTTCTCGTCCGTCTTTTCCTATCTCGGGGGCGAGCAGCTGATCTCGGAATTCGTGCGCGGCCTCGATCTCACACCGCTGCAGTTCCTGCTGCTGGCGCAACTGATCATCTTCCTGCTCGGTTGGCCGCTCGAATGGTCGGAGATCATCATCATCTTCGTTCCGATATTCCTGCCGCTGCTGGCGCTTTTCAACATCGACCCGCTGTTCTTCGGCGTGCTTGTGGCGCTCAACCTGCAGACCTCCTTCCTCACTCCGCCCATGGCCATGTCGGCCTACTACCTCAAGGGGATCGCGCCACCGCAGGTGCAGCTGATGCAGATTTTCTCCGGCGTCATGCCCTTCCTGCTGCTGGTCTTCGTCGCCATGGCGATCATTTACATCTATCCGCAGACGGTCTTCTACCTGCCCGAGACGTTCTATGGCCGCTGATCGCACGATGGTAGGCGCGGTGGGACTGCGTGACCGGCTCGCCAGTGGAGCGCTTCGGGCAGTCGAGCTGGCCGAGGATTGCCTGGCGCGTGTCGGCGCCGTGGACGAAAAGGTGCGGGCCTGGGCGTGGCTCGATCGAGACCATGTCCTGCAACAGGCCCGCGCGCTCGATGTCTACAGGGCGAGCGGGCGTCCACTCGGGCCGCTGCACGGGTTGCCCGTCGCGATCAAGGACATCATCGATACTGCTGGTGTCGCGACGGAGAACGGCTCGCGCATCGACAGCGGCAGGGTGCCCGCCAACGACGCGGCGGTCGTCGAACGCCTCAAGGCGGCCGGTGCGATCATCATGGGCAAGGCGGCGACCACCGAACTCGCCTTCTTGCACCCTGCAAAGACAACCAACCCCGCGAACACCGGGCACACACCGGGCGGCTCATCGGCCGGCTCGGCCGCGGCGGTCGCCGCGGGCATGGTACCGCTGGCCATCGGCACCCAGACCGCGGGCTCGGTGATCCGGCCGGCGGCCTTCTGCGGCATCACCGGCTTCAAGCCGACATTCGGTGCGATTTCACGTCGGGGCATACTCGCCCAATCTCCGAGCCTCGATACCGTCGGTGTGATGGGCCGGGACCCCGAGGATGTGGCGCTTCTGGCCGAGGCGCTCTTCGGACACGATCCGCTCGACAGGTCGACGGCGCCGGCCCCGCATCCACGACTGCTCGAGTGCGTCCGGGCGGGCGCGCCGCTCGCCCCGACCTTCGCCTTCGTGCGCACGCCGTACTGGGAGCGTGCCGATCCGCAGATGCGTGAGGCGCTCGAGGAACTCGTCGACCTGCTCGGAGAGAATTGCGCCGAGGTCGAACTGCCGGCGGCCTTCGCCGAGTCGGATGAAATCCGCAAGCGGATACAATTCGCCGAACTCGCCAAGTGCTATCACCGCTACTTGACAAAGGGGGAGGGGCTCATATCGGACGAACTGCGCGAGGCCGCAGAACGGGGCGCGCGGTTGCCGGCCCGCGATTATATCTCCGCCCTCGACTGGTCCGACGTTTACGTGGCGGCGCTCGAGCAGGTGTTCTCGCGCTGGGATTTCATTCTGACGCCCGCGGCAAAGGGGCCGGCTCCCGAAGGGCTCGCGAGCACCGGCGATCCGGTCTTCAATGGGCTCTGGACGCTCTGCCGGATGCCGGCGGTCACGATACCGCTGTTCGAGGCGGAGAACGGGCTGCCGATGGGCGTGCAACTGGTTGGGCGTCGCGGTGACGACGGCCGGCTGCTGCGCGCGGCGCGCTGGCTGGCGGACTTCGTCACGTCGGCCCGGGATTGAGGATCGAAAAATGCTCGAAAGGTCGCTTGCCGCCGTCGCATTCCTGGTCCTGGCCGCGTTCATCGGTGTGCTGCTTTGGAAGCTGCCGCGCCCGGACCTCGGTGCGGTGGCCCTGCTCACGCTCGCTCTGGCCGCCTACGATTTCTTCCGCCGTGATTCATAGGTCGGCGACCGGGCGGAAATTTACGGCTTCACTTGCGGGTCGGGGGATGATGGGCCGGGCCGATCGGGGTGCCGAGCGGGCTAATCTGCGTGCCGGCGTGCCCTCAGAAGGGTGACAGCCGGCGCAGGGTGCGGCCCGCGCGATTGACGCCCCGGCGTACCGCGCGCGTACCCTGACGGGTCGCTCGGGTCGCCGCGCGTGTCGCGCGTCCAGCCGTGCCGTTCAGGATCGCCGCGTGCCGCAGCCGCCGGATCGGGTCGATCCGCAGGCTCCGACCGACGAACGGAAAGGCGGTTGCCACCGCCACGCCGGGCAGCAGCCCCTTGGTCCAGCGGATCGGTTCCGTGACGATGCCGTCGAGGCGAGAGTGTACGAGCTGGCCGACGAGGTTGTGGCGCCGGCAATTGCGGGCGCGCGAGCAGACCTCCACCTCGCCTTCGTGCAGCAGCACGACGGTCTCGCCATTTTCGTCCACGAAGAGGTCGAATACCGTGCCGAGCACGCCGATCGTCGCCGATGGCGTTTCGATGCGATAGGCGTTCTTGTCGTTCTCTCCGGTGATGAAGCGAAAAGCGCCCTTCAGCACACGCAGCGTGACGCTCGCGATGCCTTGCGAACGTTGCACGACATAGTCGTCGAGGCTGAGCCGTCCATTCGGGCCCAATGCCAGTTTGGTGTCATCGTCGAGTTGCAGTTCGGCCCGACCATTGGCCGCCGTCTCGAGAACCTCGGCCAAGTGGACGCGCACCCCTTCGCGCAACCGACGGCGGTTCTCGCCGAGCGTTCCCGTCACTTGCCGCACCGCAACGACCGTGGTGCCGATCTCGGCCCCGTCGGCAGCCCTTGCGACCGGGGCATGGAACGGTACCGCAAGCAGCACGCCAGCCAGTGCCCCTGCCGCCAGGGAGCGGAAAAGACCACGGGGGTGGCCGGGGGCATTCGAGGCAAGCTCGCTCATGAACACTTATCCCAATCGATAGATCAGTTATTATATCAGAGCAGGGAATGTGAAGGTAGCATGGATTGCCGCTCGCACGGCTCGATCGTCCCAGAACGGTCACCGTGACGCGGCCGGCGCGTGCGGCCGCAACAGCGGGGGTGACCGGTGAGCATCCGGGCGATCTATGTCGTGGTTGCGCTTCTCCTCGTTCTCGGCTTGTCGCTGCTGCGGCTCGCCGATCCTGCGCCGCTCGAGCGGGCGCGGTTCATTGCCTTCGACCTGCTCCAGAACCTGGCGCCGCGGACGCCGGACCCGAACCATCCCGTTCGCATCGTCGATGTGGATCAGGCGTCGCTGGCGGCGATCGGACGCTGGCCGTGGCCGCGCGACGTGCTCGCCCGATTGATCGAGAAGCTCGATGCGCTCGGCGCGAAAGTGATCGCATTCGACTTCGTGTTCCCGGATGCCGAAGCCGATCCGATCGAGGCGCTCGGACAATCGCTGAAGTCGGATCCGGCAGCGCTCTCGCTGCTGAGACAACTGCCGCGACTGGAATCCGGCGATGCGGCATTCGCCGCGGCGATGGCGGGACGAAAAGTGGTGCTCGGGGCGATCGGGCGGGCGGGACGTGCGACGGGGGCGCCGGTTCGCAAGTCCGGGTTTGCGCTGCTCGGACGTGATCCGGTTCGTCATTTGCCGCACTTCGGTACGGTCACGGCGAACCTGGCGTCATTGACCGAGGCGGCGGCCGGTCTCGGAGCGGTCAACTGGATCCCCGAGCACGACCAGATCGTGCGCAAGGTGCCGCTGGTCATCGCCATCGCGGGTGAGCCGTTCCCATCGCTCACGGCCGAAGCGCTGCGCCTCGCCAGCGGGGAGACGACGATCTCGATCCGCTCCTCAAGCGCGAGCGGCGAAGATGGCCTCGGCCTCGAAGTCGGCATCACGTCGATGCGGATCGGGCCATATCGTGTGGCGACGGACCGGCATGGTCAGGCTCTCATCGCGTTTTCCGAAAGCGATCCGGAACGCTATCGGTCGGCGGCGGCGGTGCTCGACGGGACGGTGCCGGCAGATGACATCGCGGGTCGCATCGTGCTCGTTGGCACCAGCGCGCCCGGTCTCTTCGATCTGCGGGCAACGCCAATGGACAGCGTCGTGCCCGGTGTGGAGGTGCACGCCCAGGCGATCGAGCAGATCCTTGCCGGTCACGCGCTCTCGAGGCCGGACTACGCCACGGGCATGGAGTTGACCTTCTCGGTCGTCATGAGCCTGCTGCTCGCGCTTTTCGCCTATCGGACCGGCGCATTCGCCACCGCCGTGATCGGCTTGATCACGGTCACGTTCGTCCTCTCGGCGTCCTGGATCGCGTACCAGGCCTTTGGCCTCCTGTTTGACTCCGTCTTTCCGATTCTCAGCGCCACGGTCGTCTATCTCGTCGCAACCGCGCTCCTCTATTTCACGACCGAGCGCGAACGCAACCGCGTGCGGCGCGCCTTCAGCCACTACATGGCGCCGAGCCTCGTCGAGCGACTGACACGCGAGCCGGGGCGCCTCAAGCTCGGTGGCGAGACGCGCGAGTTGACTGTGCTCTTCAGCGATGTGCGCGGCTTCACCCGCATCGCGGAGGGTTATCGGGAAAATCCGGCGGACCTCATCGTGCTCATGAACCGTCTGCTGACCCCGCTGACCAATGCGATCACGGAGCGGGGCGGCACCATCGACAAATACATGGGCGATGCCATCATGGCGTTCTGGAATGCCCCGCTCGACGACGAGCAGCACGCAGCCAATGGCTGCCGGTCGGCGCTCGAGATGGTCGCACGGCTCGACATGCTCAATGGTGAGCGCCGCGCCGAGGCGTCCGGCCAGGTGGCGCAAGGTGCGCTCGAGCCGTTGCGGCTCGGCATCGGCCTGGCGACGGGCGCGGCCATCGTCGGCAACATGGGCTCGGAATTGCGGTTCGATTATTCGGCGTTGGGCGATGCGGTGAACCTTGCCTCGCGCCTCGAGTCGCTCTCGGTGCAATACGGAGTGCGGGTGCTGATCTCGGACGAGACGCACTTGCGGGGCGCGGCGGGGCTCGCGGTGGTGGAAGTGGACGTGGTGCGGGTCAAGGGGCGTGCGGAGGCTGTTCGGATCTGGACGCTCGTCGGTGGCGAGGCGCTGCATCGCGATGCACGATTTGCCTCCGTTGTCGAAGGGTTCGACGAGGCGCTCAGGCTTTACCGCAACCGTGATTGGGTCGGCGCCCGCGCCCGCTACCTGGAACTCGCCAAGGCATCCGGCGCGTTCGAACTCGATGAGCTCGCCCTCTGTTTCGCCCGGCGTTGTGCCCGCTTCGAAGAGGCGCCGCCGCCGCCGGACTGGGATGGGGTCTGGGGCGCCGAGAGCAAATGAGCTCCGCCAACGCGCGCTCGCTCCGGTTCGCGGTCAACCGCCTTTGCGTCCCCGTCTCAGCGACCGGCCGAGCCAGTCGCGCGCGAACAGGCTGCGACGGAGATATTTTTCCAGTTCGAGGATGGCGAACAGCGCGATCCCGGTCGCGACGACGACGAGGCCGTCGGAGAACGCGACGGGCCTGGTGTCGAACAAGGTCTGCATGAAGGGAAGATAAGTAAAGGCGAGCTGCATCAAGATGATCGCGCCGACGCCGAGGAGGACGGCCGGTGTGCCCAGCACACCCTGCCAGGTGGCCGACGCACCATGCAGGTAGCGCACTGAGAACAAGTAGAAGATCTCCATGACGACGACGGCGTTGACGACGATGGTGCGGGCGCTTTCATGCGAAAGGCCGCGCGCCTCGGCCCATGCAAAGAGGGCAAAGGCGCTCGCGGCGAAAAGCACCGAGACCAGGGCGATCCGCCAGACGAGGAATGGCGAGAGCAGCGGCTCGCCGGCGCCGCGCGGTGGGCGGCGCATGATGCCGGGCTCAGCAGGCTCGAAGGCGAGAACGAGGCCGAGCCCGACGGCGGTCACCATGTTGATCCAGAGAATCTGAACGGGCGTGATCGGCAAGGTCAGCCCGAAGAGGATCGCCGCGGCGATGACCAGCGTCTCGCCGCCGTTGGTCGGCAGCGTCCAGGCAATCACCTTCGTCAGATTGTCGTAGACGGTGCGCCCTTCGCGAACGGCCGCCACGATCGAGGCGAAGTTGTCGTCGGCGAGAACCATCTCGGAGGCTTCCTTGGCGGCCTCGGTGCCGTTGCGGCCCATGGCGACGCCGACGTCCGCGCGCTTGAGGGCCGGAGCGTCGTTGACGCCGTCGCCGGTCATGGCAACGACCGCGCCACCCGCCTGGAGGGCCTCGACGAGGCGCAGCTTGTGCTCCGGGCTCGTCCTGGCGAAGATGCTCGTGCTGGCGATGGTGGCGGTGAGCGCCGAGGCTTCCAGGCGGTCGATTTCGTGGCCGGTCATCGTTCGATCGGCGCGAGCGAGGCCGAGCTGACCGGCGATCGCGGACGCTGTCGCGGCGTGGTCACCGGTTATCATCTTCACGGCGATGCCGGCCTCGCGGCATTCGCGAACGGCTCTTGTCGCCTCGGCGCGTGGCGGATCGATGAGGCCGATGATGCCGATGAGGGTGAGGGTGCCTTCGACATCGGCCATGGTAATGGCGCGCGTTCCAGGGGGCATCGCGCGGTGGGCGATCGCCAGCACGCGCTGGCCGCCCCGCGCCAGTTCCTCGATCGCCTGCTCCCAATACGCACGGTCGAGGGGCTCGCTGCCGGATGCGGTCGCCTGGACCCTGCACATTTCGAGCAGGCGCTCCGGCGCGCCCTTCACGTAGGTCGTCACGGTGCCATCGCGGTCGCTGTGGAGCGTGGCCATGAAGCGGTGGGCGGAATCGAAGGGGATCTCATCGAGGCGCCGCCACTGTTCGAGCAGCTTTTCACGGTCCTGACCGAGCTTGATACCGAGCGCGACGAGCGCGCCCTCCATGGGATCGCCGTCGACCGACCAGAGTTCGCCGGCATTGCGCAGCGCCGCATCGTTGCAGAGCACCGCTGCCCGACCGATTTCCGCGAGCGCCGGTGAGGTGAGCGGGTCGATTTCCCGGCCATCGCTCGTCACACGCCCCCGGGGCGCATAGCCCTCCCCATCGATGATATGGACGGCGTCGGACGAGACGGCGTGGGTCACCATCATTTCGTTGCGCGTCAGTGTGCCGGTCTTGTCCGAACAGATGACGCTGACCGAACCCAGGGTTTCGACCGCCGGCAGACGGCGGATGATGGCATTGCGCGCCGCCATCCGTTGTACGCCGATGGCGAGCGTGATCGTCATGACCGCCGGAAGGCCTTCGGGGATCGCGGCGACGGCCATGCCGACCATGGCCATGAATGCGTCTTCGACGGCGTAGCCGCGCACGAGCACGGCAAAGGCGAATGTGCCGCCGGCCAGTCCGAGGATGACGAGTGTCAATTGCCGGGCAAAGGCGTTCATCTGGCGGACCAGCGGGGTTTCGAGCCGCTCGACGCCACTGAGCAGACCACTGATGCGGCCGAGTTCGGTGGCGGCACCCGTCGCAACCACGACACCGATGCCCTGACCCGCCGTGACGAGGGTTCCCGAAAACGCCATGGAGCGGCGATCGCCGAGCGGGGCATCGTCCTCGGCCGGTGCCGTCTGCTTTTCTGCCGGTACGGACTCGCCCGTCAGGATCGCCTCCTCGACGCGCAGATTCCTGGCCCGGAGCAGGCGGACGTCCGCGGCGATGCGATCGCCGGCCTCGACGAGAAGGATGTCGCCGGGCACGACATCGGCCGCATCGACCGTCTGCCGTCTGCCGGCGCGAAGGACCGAAGCTCTCGGGCTGATCATCGACCTGATCGCCTCGAGCGCCGCTTCGGCCCGGCCCTCCTGGACGAAGCCGATCACCGCATTGATGACGACGACGGCAAGGATCACACCGGTGTCGATCGCGTGGCACAGGGCCGCCGTCACCGCGGCCGATGCCAGAAGCACGTAGATGAGGAGGTTGTCGAATTGTCCGGCGATGCGGGCGAACATGCTCTTGCGCGCCGCGGCTGGGAGGGCGTTCGGACCATGGGCGCCGAGGCGCCTTGCGGCCTCGCCCATGTCGAGCCCGTCGCGCGATGCGGCGAGCCGCGCCAGCGCGTCGTCGGCGGCAAGGGCGTGCCAGGGCGGCGACGGGGGGGCTTGATCGATCGGCGCCGGTTGGTCGCCGTGCGAACGCGCTGACACCTGACGTCCTCCAACCGTGAAGGCACGGTGACCGTGCCCTCACCGGAGCCGTTGCGACAATGGGTCACGAACTCGGCCGTCGGGCACGGCCCTGTCACTTCACGTGCCGTCACGCGAGGCGACTGCCGCACACGTCGTGTGGCCATCGAAGAATGACAATGGGGTGGCCGCGGCCAAGGGTCTGCGGGATCAGGCTCGACGGACGCGGACCCTACCAGTTGATCGCGACGTTCACCCCGAAGGTGTCGAGTTCGGCCTCGTACACCCCGTTCAAAGTGCCGCTGGTCGGTCCGGCCACATTGATCGCCGCGTCCTCGAAGAAGACGTGCGCGTATTGGGCCGAGATCGTCGCGTTGTGGTCGATCTTGTGGGTGAAACCAATGGCGATTGTGGTTCGGGCGCCGTCCGGGCTCAGCGTGTTGGTGCCGCCGTCAGTGACGGCGGTGTCGTAGTGGATGCCGGCGGTCAATTCGGTGCCCGGCCGAAGCAGGTAGCCGAACCCGGCGGCGAGCAACCACGTGTCGTCCCAGGTTTGCGCGCGCAGCTCGTTCGGACGGCCGGAGCCGAAGGCGATGTCGAAGCCCTTGAAGCGGCTCCAGCCGACCCATTGGCCTTCAGCGAAGAGTCTGAGATGCGGGTTCACGCGTTGCTCGATACCGAGCGTGACGATATGCGGCAGATCGACGTCGAAGGTGGCGGTCTCGACGGGAATGCCGGGCAGCACGGCGCCGGCCTCGCCACGCATGTGGTGGGTGAGGGCCGAGCGATAGCCGATGCCAATTCGCGTTCCTTCGCCGGGCGTCAGCAGAATGCCCGCGACGGCGCCGAAGGCGCGATCCTCGCCATCGAGGTAGCCGAGTGCCTCGACGAAGCCGAAGGGGGTCGGAATGAGTTCCGACTTGGTGAACTGGGCGTCGAACTGCTGAGCCTGGACGCCAGCCGAGATCGTAATCCAGGGGGCCGCGCGCCAGGCGAGCGCCGCCGTGATGTTGATCCCCGTCATGTCGGTTTCGATCAGGTGGAAGCGGCCGGCCCAACCCGGGTTGGCGGCGATGTCGACGGCGAAGTGGCCGGTGGCGCCGAGGCCGAGCCAGAGGTCGCTGGCGATCGGGATGGCGGCAAAGAAAGTGGGCGCGAATGCGGTCTCCGTCATCTCACCCGAGCCGCCCGCCGCGGAAAGGTTGGCACCGAGCGGTGAGAACGCAGAATTCGCCTCGATCTTGACGGATGGAGCGAACAGCTTGGTGTCGATCACCGCGCTCGGTCCGTCGAGCCCGCCGATGGTGGCCGGATTGCAGAAGAAGAAACTCGCATCGTCGCTGCGCGCCGAGCAGCCCGCGAGCGCGGTGCCCATCGCCTTGCCGGACTGATAGGGAGCATAGAAACCGCCGGCGGATGCGCTCTGGCAGGCAGCCAGGACCAGCGCGAGGCAGGCCAGCGAGCGGATCGGTCGGTGAGCGAACGGGCGCCGCATGTGGATTCCCCTCTCTGCAAGCAAATCACTTCCAGGAAACTCGATGACTTCGCCGCGCACTGCATGCGCGAATGCGTTGGCAGCCAGGGTTTTCGGGAACCAGTTGCTCACGCGCAACAGGAGGTGGGGCCCTCCGGCGTGTCTCACGCGAGGCGCAGGAACCCGGCGGCGTTTTCGCCGAGCCATTTGCGTTTGACGCCGTCCTTCAAGGGCAAGGCCTCGATCTCACCGACGGCCTCGGCCACCGGCTGCATCGGCCAGGCCGATCCGAAAACGATGCGGTCCTGGAGGAGCGTGTTGCCGTACTGCAGGAGCGGCTCGTAGCCCGAGCCCGGTATCGCCAGCACCTTGGGGCGAACGGCGACGAGGCCGATGTGTACGTTCTTGTGGCGCCAGGCGACGGCGATCAATTCGTTCACCCAGGGCCAACCGGGCGGGGAGGCGATCACACGCAGCTCCGGAAAGTGCGTCATGACCGTGTCGAGGGCGCCGGGGTGGCCGTGGCTCATCGTGCTGCGGGTCGAAAAGTTGAGGCCGGTGTGGATGTTGACCGGGATGTCGAGTTCGATGCACTTGGCATAGAGGGGGTAGAGTCGGGCATCGTCGATGGCGAGCTTGCTCTCGAAACACTGGATGTTGAGGCCGACGAGGCCGAGCCCGGTGACGGCGTGCTCGAGTTCGCGAACGGCGGCCATGCCCTTGTGCGGATCGACGCCGGCAAAGCCGATGAAGCGGGGGCCGTGCGCCTTGCAGAACGCGGCGACGTCCTCGTTGTGGATTTTCAGCCCGAAACTGGTTTCGACGTCGCGCGCCTTGACCACCACCGCGCGGGCGCCGAGGGCGTCATAGGCGGCAAGATAGGCCGTGAGCGCTGCGGCGGGATCGGCGGGCCGGTCGACGCGGGCCTCGCTCGCGGCATAAACGCGGCGGTAGTTGGCGAGGTGGCCGGTCGCCTGTGGGTTGAACGCGGCGACGGGCGGCGTGCTGGAGAAATCGATCATCGGTGGCTCCCGGGGCTCCCACTTCGGCACGAGGCACGACCGACGTTCAGCGGCGGCGGTCCTTCAGGATTTCGCGCGCCGCATTGTGGCCGGGCACGCCCGTGACGCCGCCGCCCGGGTGCGCCGAGGAGCCGCAAAGGTAGAGATTGGCGACGGGCGTGCGGTAGTCGGCGAAACCGCCGACGGGGCGGCGGATGAACTGCTGGTCGATGGTGAGGTCGCCGTGGTGGACGTGGCCCTCGGGCAGGCCGAAGCGGGCTTCGAGATCGGCGGGGGTCAGAACCTCGGAATGCAGGATGCTCGACCGCACGCCAGGGGCGTGGCGCTCGATGGTCGCGATGGTGGCCTCGAGCAGGTCGCCGCGCGCCTCGTTCCAATCGCGGTCGGCGAGGCGGTAGGGGGCATGGCCGCCCATGATGGAGAGGACGTGGTGGCCGGGCGGCGCGAGCGTCGGATCGAGCACGCTCGGGGCATAGACCGTGAGGAAGGGATGGCGTGAAAAACGCCCCTTCCGGTAGTCGTCGAAGGCCTCCTCGAGATAGTCGACGCTCGGGCCGATGCGCACACCGACGGGATAGTCGAAGCCGCGCTCGGCGGGTGAAAAGGCGCTGTAGCGCGGCAATTCGCTGACCGCGAGGTGGACCTTGAAGATGGAGGAGTTCGTACGGATGGCGCGGACATCGCGCACGAAGCCTTCCGGCAAGATGGCGCTGTCCATGAGGCGCAGGAAGGTGGACTTGGCGTCGGCGTTGGCGACGACGGTGCGCGCGGGTATGAATTCACCGTTCGTCAGCCGCACGCCGGTCGCAGCGCCCCGCTCGCACTCGATGCGCGCGACTTCGGCGCCGGTTCGGATTTCCAGTCCCTCGGCGCGTCCGGCGGCGGCGATCGCCCCGGTGAGCGCGCCCATGCCGCCCCGTACGAGCCCGGAGGGACCGGCCGCGGTCGTGTTGTCGCGCACCAGCGGGCGGATGCAGGAAAACGCGGTGCCGGGCATGCGCATGGAGGCGTTGGTGCCGCCGCCAGGAACATAATAGCCGAGCGCTGTGATGACCGCATCGCTCTCGAACCATTTGCGCAGGTAGTCGAAGGCGCTCATGGTCAGCACATCGTAGAGTTCGTAGAAGCGGTCGGCGAACTGGTGGTAGCGCAAGAGAAAGCGCGCCGTGCGAAGGAGGTCGCGGGGGCGCCGCGAGGCAACGTCGGGCGGCGTTTCCCAGATGATGCGCCGGATGAACGGGGCGAGACGCTCCAGGTTGCGCCGGTACTCCGGATAGGCCGCCGCATCTCGGGGGGAGTACCGCGCAAGCTCGGCGCAGAACCTGTCTTCATCACCCCAAAAGACGATCGAGCCACCATCGTCCATGGGTGCGAAGGTCGGCGGCGTCGGAATGACGGTGAGGCCGTGGCCCAGGAGGTCCAGATCGAGGATCACCTTGGGCTGCATCAGTGTCATCACGTAGGAGCCGGTCGAGAGCCGATAGCCCGGCCAGAGTTCCTCGGTGACGCAGGCACCGCCGAGCAGCGGGCGGCGCTCGAGGACCAGCGTGCGCAGCCCCGCCCGCGCCAGATAGGTGCCGCATACGAGGCCGTTGTGGCCGCCCCCGACGATCACCGCATCGTGCATGCTAGCCATTCGCGGGGCCCTTTCCTTGCCCGGCCAGCCGATCATGGACCGGGCCCGCCGGGCCGGCTTCGGACAGCAGCAGGTGCTTGGCGATCTTCATGGACGATGTCTTTGGAAGCGTGGACCGGCTCTCGAAATAGCGTGGAACCTTGAAGGACGCCAGATTGCGTCGGCAATGCTCGATGAGTGCTTCGAGCGGCGCCAAGCCGACGTCCGGACCGTCGCGCCAGACGATCAGCGCCTTGATCTCCTCGCCGCGCACCTCGTCCGCGACGGGAACGCATGCGGCCTCGGACACGGCATCGAACGACATCAGGACGCTTTCGACCTCGCGCGCGGCGATGTTCTCGCCGCTGCGCCGGATCACGTCCTTGATGCGGCCGACGATGGAGAAGTAGCCGCGCTCGTCCATGGTGAAGAGGTCACCGGTGCGGAACCAGTCGCCGTGGAAGGCGGCGGCCGTCGCCTCGGGCTTGCGGTAGTAGCCACGGAAAATACCGGGCCCGCGCACAAGCAACTCGCCGACCGTTCCGGGCGGCAGCGTATTGCCCTGCTCGTCGGCGATGCGGCATTCGCGGAACGGGCAGGGGATGCCGCAGGAGGCCGAGCCGACCATGGCGGTCTCCTCGATCGGCATGTAGAGCGTCGGGCCGATTTCCGTCATGCCGAAGGCTTCGCGCGCGCAGAGGTCGAAGCGCTCCTCGATGACGGCGTGGAGATGGCGGGGGAGCCCGTAGACGTTGGCGCGGATGATATCATTGCGGCGGTCGTCGGGGTGGGCGGGCTGCTTCAAGGTGAGGGCGGGCAGGAGGCAGAACTCGATGCGATGCTCGCGAACCCAATGCATGAAGCGCGAGGCGCTCTGGCGCGCGGCGACGTAGAGCGTCGCGCGCTGGTGGATCGCCATCAGCAGCAGCCACTGGGGGTCCATATAATAGAATGGTGTCGATGCGAGGATGCGGCGGTAGCGGCGGCCGTCGCGGAACGCGTTCACCTTGCCGGCGTTCAGCCAATAGCGCTGCGGCTGCATGCAGCCCTTGGGAAAGCCGGTCGTGCCCGAGGTGTACTGGATGTTGAGGAGATCGTCGTGGCCGACGTCGTCGGGCGGAGAAAAGCCGTCGAGCGGTGTCGCCAACAGATCGTCCAGGCCGTGGTGGTCCGGGCGCGGGGCGCCGGCGACGACGATGCGCCGGGGATCGAGTCCGACCGTGCCGGCGGCGATGACGCGCTCGACCCGATCGAGGCAGCTTTCATGGACGATGAGCCAGCGGGCTTCGCTGTCGGAGAGCACGTAGGCGATCTCCCGCTCTGTGTAGCCGTCATTCATGGGCACCATGACGGCGCCGAGGGTGGCGATCGCGAGCCAGGAGAGGGGAAATGCCGCGACGTTGGGAAGCATGACCGCGACGTGGTCGGCGCGGCCGACGCCGATCCGCCGAAGGCCCGCGGCCAGCGCCGCGACGCGCGGCCAGAGTTCCGCGTAGGTCATGCGCTCGCCGGCTTCGAAGAAGTCCCAGACGAGCGTCTCACCGCCGTCCGCAGATGCCTCGCGGACCAGCGCCGCGAGGTTGGCGGCGAGCGGTTCGCTCTCGATCCTCCGCCGGCGGCCTGCAGGAGGAATAACAGCTGCGCTCGCAACGATGTCGCGCTTCATGGGGCCCTTTCAACTCGCTTTCGGGGCGCGGCACGCAGCCGCCAGCGAACGATGTACACGACAACGGCGCCGAGTCCGTCAGGTTCCGCCCGACCGTATAGCAGCTATGCAAATTCCGTACTGTGAAAGTTTTACGACAAAAGTAGTGTGGTAGTATGAGCAAGTTGGATGTGGTTCGCGCATTTTCTGCTCTTGCACAGGAGACCCGTGTCGACGTGGTCCGGCACCTCGTCGAATGCGGCACCGATGGAAGTCCGGCCGGCGAGATCGCGCGTCATCTCTCGGTCTCCTCACAGACCCTTACATTCCATCTGAGATGCCTCGTGGAGGCCGGGCTCGTCACGCGGCGACGGCGTGGGCGCTTCATCATCTATGCCGCGCGCCTCGAGGTTCTGTCCGAGCTTGCGCGCTTCCTGCTGGAAAACTGTTGCGCGCGCCAAGCGGCCAGTTGTCCGGTCGCCGAGCAGGGCGGCGAGAGCGTTGCGTGCCTCACGGCCGGGGGGGAGCGCAAAATGTGAGCACAACGGAATTCGACGGTCGCCTGGGAACACCGGGCGCAATCCGCGGCGCGCTGTGCCGCGGGAAGGCCAACCGTGCGACAGAACGACCACCGACGGCCCACTGCGGCAGGTGGCGCGCCGTGCACGCTGGGAACGGTTCAACGGTGCCTAAGGGAGGTAATTCATGCTCAAGACCTTGATACCGGGTGGGGCAAGGCGGCCGCTCCTTGCGGCGACCGCGATGCTTGCGCTCTCGTCGGGCCAGGCGCTCGCGGCGGAGGCCAGCGGCAAGCTGGTCTGGATCGATCAGAAGAACTCCGCGCTGTTGCTGGAGTGCAGCGATGGCGGTTGCGGCGCGATCCCGAACGCCAAGAAAGGGGAAACCTACACGTTCATCATCACCGATGGCGTGCGAGGGGCAACCGGGGCGCTCCAGGAGGGGCAGACACTGACGCTGGTCTACGACGAGGCCGAGGACAAGTCCTACCGCCTGACCGCGATCAAGTAAATAGAACATGGAGTTATGGGAGGTTAATGCCATGCAGGGAGTTCGCTGGCTGACGGCATTGATGAGCGGCGCGGCCGTCGCGCTCGCACTCACGGCGCCTGGTACCGCGGGGGCCGCGGAATGGAACAAGGAGGCGTTCAAGGCGCGCGTCGAGGCGGCCAGGAGTGCAGAGGGCGGCACCCTCATCCAGTACGACGCGCAGCCCAACTATGCGAACTGGGGCGGTCTCACCGCCTTTTTCAACCGCGAGTACGGCGTGCGCGTGCCGCCGGACATGAAGGGGAGCGGGCCGACGCTCGCCGCGCTCCTGCGTGAACAGGCCAACACCGTCGCCGACGTCGCCTACTACAACTCCCTCGTCGCCTATGAAGCCGGCGAGCGCGGCGTGCACCAACCCTACAAACCCGCCGGGTTCGATCGCATTCCGGACTGGTGCAAGGATCCCGAGGGGACCTGGTTCTGCGTGCACCAGGGAGTGATCGCGTTCATCGTCAATACCGATGCACTCAAGAAGGCGAACGTTCCGGTGCCGAAGTGCTGGGCGGATCTGCTCGATCCAAAGTACCAGGGGCTCGTCGCCTACGACGATCCGACCGTCCACGGCACGGCGATGGAGGCGATCTTCGCGGCCAACATGGCGATGGGCGGCAGCACGACGGATTTCGCTCCGGGTCTCGAGTATCTCAAGAAGCTGGACAAGAACGTGCTGCGCTACTCGCGTGACACGAGCTACAATCCGACGCTTCGCGGGGAGGTCGCCGTCTGGCTCCACGCGGATGGCAGCGGCTACAAGATGAAGTGGGAGGATGGCGGGCCGATCGAGGTCATCATTCCCTGCGAAGGCACGGTGTCGGTGCCGCTCGCCATGGGCATGGTGCGGTGGGCCAAGCGTCCGGAACTCGCAAAGGCCTACCTCGACTGGCTGCTGAGCCCCGAGGCGCAGGGCATCTGGGCGGACAGCTACTGGGTGCCGATCCTGCCCGAGTACATGTCCGACCAGGCTCGCCAGCGCATGACGCCGATGCACGGCACCTACGACCTCATCAAGGCGGTCTCGATCGCCGAGAAGCGCGGCATCATCGGCAATTATCGCACCGCTTGGCGCGATCAGATCCGTCGGCAATAGGCTCGAGTGCGGCTGCTGCAGGGTGTGCATACCGCAACGGTAGAGAAAAAAACCGGAAGGGGCGTTCCCTTCCGGAGCAGTTCCCTCACCGCATGGAAAGCAGATCGGGACCCATAGGATGAGACGCAGCCTTGCACCGCTCCTCTACATCGCACCGCTTGTCGTGTTCTTCATGGGGGTCATGGTCTATCCGTTCGTCGACATGGTCTATCAGGGCTGTCTGCCCGCCATCGACATTCTGGAAGCCGGCAACGTGGACGATGTCGGGGCAAGGAAGACGGGCCTTGCGGCCTGCTCGCTCGCGAACTACGTCAGCGTCTTCACCGACCCGTTCATCCGTTCTACGCTGCTCACGAGCGTTGCGGTGAGCGCGATCGTTTCCATCCTTTCCATCGCGCTCTGCATCGGACCGGCCTGGCTGCTCGTGCGCAAGGATTTCTGGGGCAAGCGGATGTTCCGGGCGATCCTCACGATCCCGATGGCCTTTTCGGGCATCATCATCGGCTTCCTGGCCGTCATCATGATCGGGCGGATCGGATTCATCCCGCAGCTCTCGAGCCTCCTCATCGGCGTGCCGCTCGGCGAGGCACTCGCCTACAGCCTCGTCGGGCTCGGCCTCGCCTACATCTGGTTTCAAATCCCCCGCGCCACGCTGACGCTCGAGTCCGCGATCCGCAAGTTCGACTGGGACCTCGAAAGCGCGGCGCGCGGTCTCGGAGCGAGCAACCTGCAGACCCTCAGATACGTCCTCCTGCCGCTGCTCATTCCGGCCATGGTCTCGACCGTCGCGGTGACGTTCGCGGTCTCGATGGGCTCGTTCGGCGTGGCGCTTCTGCTGCTCAAGAAGGCAAGCGTATTTCCGCTCGAAATCTACAACCAGGTCTATGCCAATCTCGCCTTCGAGATGGCGGCGGCCATGTCCGTCGTGCTCGGACTGCTGACCGTGACGATCAATTATTTCCTTCGGCGCTGGGCCGAGCGGCACTACGTGTTCAGCGGCGCCTAGTGTAGCGCCCGAAAGGTGGGATAGGGAGGTCGATATTATGGGATCGGCGGGGAGCAGTGGCGGCGAAGGGATGTCGAGCCGGGCGACGGTGTCGGCACCGCCGCGCCGTGGACGGTCGGCTTCGGCCTGGACGGTGATGTCGGCGGTAACGAGCCTCGTTCTGGTCTTCCTCGTCGTCACACCCATTCTCATCTGCGTCTGGGGCTCGTTCACGACGCTCTCGACGATGGGGGCGGCGAGTACGCACAGCGGAGCCGGCTGGCAGCAGCAGGACCTCGGCGCGTTCAGCTCGGGAGCTCGCCAGACGACCGGCCCCGTGACGCTGCTCTGGTATCAGTACGTCTTCGAAGTCTACGGCCACACGCTGCTCCTCTCCCTGCAGCTCGCGGTGCTCTGCATCGCCTTCACCATCGTGCTCGGGGTGAGCGGAGGATATGCGCTGGTGCGCTACGACTTTCCCGGCAAGAGCCTCGTGGAAGAATTGATCCTCATCCCGCTGTCGCTGCCGGGCATCTCGATCGCCGTGGCCCTCATCGGCACCTACGGCATGATCCGGGGATCTTCACTCATCATCCTCATGGGGCATCTCCTCTACACGCTGCCGTTCATGCTGCAATCGGTGACCAACACGCTACGCAGCTACAACTATTTCGAGCTCGAGCGGGCCGCCGCCGTGACAGGCGCGAATGGCTGGCAGCGGGTGTGGTACGTGCTCTTGCCGAACTTGCGGCACGCCATCATCGTCGGCTCCCTTCTGGTGTTCACGATCTCGCTCGGGGAGTTCAATGCGAGTTTCCTGCTGACGACGCCAACGACGCTTACGCTGCCGGCGGCGCTCTACGATTCCTACACCAATGACAGCTTCCAGGTGTCGAGCGCGGCGACGAGTGTCTTCATCCTGATCGTCGTTCCGGTGCTCCTCGCAATCCAGCTGGTCGGAGGAAAAGAAATGCGCGACGTCGGGCAGGCGGCCTGATGCCTGTCGCCGGGAGCCTGTCGGGCCGAGGCGTGCGCACGCGAACGCAAGCGAGTGGAAGGGACGAGGGGGTATGAGTTACGAAATCCGGCTGGACGGCCTCAGGAAGGTCTATCCCGACGGCACCGAAGCGCTTTCGCGCGTCGATCTGGTCTGCCCACCGGGCAAGACGACGACGCTGGTCGGTCCGTCCGGGTCGGGCAAGTCGACGATTCTCAAGATCGTCGCAGGGTTGCTCGAGCCTTCCGAGGGGGCCGTTCTGTTCGATGGCCGCGACGTCACGTATCTGCTCCCCGAGAAGCGCAACATCGGGATGGTCTTCCAGTCCTATGCGCTGTTTCCGAACATGACGGTGCAGGAGAACGTCGAGTTCGGACTGCTGGTGCGCGGGGTGGCGGCGAGCGAGCGCCGGCGCAAGGCGATGGAGGCGCTCGAGGTCGTGCAGATCACGAGCCTCGCGCATCGCCGCACGCATCAGCTCTCGGGCGGTCAGCAGCAACGCGTGGCGCTGGCACGGGCGGTCGTGTTCTCGCCTGATATCCTCCTCCTCGACGAGCCCCTGTCCGCGCTCGACGCCAAGATCCGCCACGAATTGCGCGCCGAACTCGCCCGCCTGCTCGGGCAGTTCGCGATCACCGCGGTCTACGTCACGCACGACCAGCAGGAGGCGATGTCGCTCGGCGACCAGGTGGTGGTGATGGACCACGGCCGGATCATGCAGGTGGGTTCGCCCTACGACGTCTATGCCCGGCCGGCGAGCACGTTCGTTGCCAATTTCATCGGCACGGCCAACCTCTTCGACGGGGAGGTCGAGGTCGCTGCCGACGGGGCGCGAACGGTGCGGCTCGGTTTCGCCAGGATCCCCCTGCCGCGGAACGTCACCACGGTGCACTCACCGGCACCGGCGGCCGGGCGATGCCAGGTCGTCTGCCGGCCGCAGGACGTCGCGATCGTCGGCGAAGAGCGGGCGCACGCGCGGGTGGTCGTCGAGGAGCGGCTCTTCCTCGGCGACCGGATCCGGATCGCCGGGCGCACGACGAGCGGGGAGGCGATGCAGATCGAGGGGCACAACAGCCTCGACATCAAGATCGGAGACACGTTGCCCGTTGCAATCGCGCTCGAGCACATGCATTTCATTCCCAAGGACCCCCCCGGCGCGCGCTGAACCGAGGGCAGCGACCGGCATGGTTTCGGGAGGGGCCGCTCCGGGCCGGTCCCATCCGAACCGATCGGGCGGGCGCCGGCAATAATCATCTACTCGGAGACCCAGCAATTGTCGCTCGCGGTAACCTATGCGCTCGGGAGCCTCTCGGCGGCGGCCGCGCTCGACATCGTTTTCCGCCGGTTTTCCGTGCAGGCGAGCGCGCGGGGCACCTATGTGATGCTGGCCGGTCTCGTCTGGCTCGGGCTGCAACTCGTGGCGATAACGGCGGCCGGTGTCGGGCTCGGTGGCCTCGGAGATGTCGTGGCCGTTGGGGCGTTGGCGGGCGTCCTCATCGCGCTCGCCAACCTTCTCCTGGTCGAGAGTCTGGCCGAGGTCGACGTCAGCCTCGCCTCGACGGTCTACCGTCTCAACACGGTGGCGGTGGTGGCTCTGGCCATCCTCGTCATCGGCGAGCCACTGACATGGGAAAAGGCGCTCGGCGTCGGGTTGGCCGTGGTGGCCGTCGCGGTGCTCTACCGGCCGAGACCACTCCAAACCGGAGCGGCGAGTTTTCGCTTTTATTTTCTGCTCGCCGTCGCCGCCTCCCTGTTGCGCGCGGTCTGGGGCATCGTGCTCAAGATCGCCAGCCTCGATGCGGTCGAGCCGCAGCTCATTATGCTGATGTCCGCGGTCGGGTTCATCGCCGTCGGGGCCGTTTATGCGATCGCCTGGGAGGGCCGGATCGCTCTCGCGCGCTCGACGCTCGCCTATAGTGTGGCAACCGGAGGCCTCATCTTTCTCGTCGCCAACTTCCTCATGCTGGCCGTCGGCGTCGGCGAGGCGAGCGTGGTCGTGCCGATCGCCAACATGAGCTTCGTCGGATCACTGGTGCTCTCGACAGCGCTCGGCATGGAGCCGCTGACGGGGCGGAAAATCATTGCCATCTCGCTCGCGGCGGTCGCCATCCTGGTGCTCGCGCTCGCAACGCACTGATCCGGGGGCGGCCGTCGATGGCGGCGATTGAGCCGGTCCGGCGATCGGGGGTAGTCTTCGGCCAGTCGATTCGCTGGCGAGGGGCCCGACCCGGACGCTGCCGGATGCCACGAACGAGACGTGGAGCGCACGATGCCCGAGCCAGAACGCATCATCTCCGCCGCCAAGCGGGAGGCCGACGAGGTCGATGCGCACCTCAGGCCGCAGACGCTGGACGACTTCATAGGCCAGGAGCAGGCCCGCAAGAACCTCAGGGTCTTCATCCAGGGGGCGCGCTCGCGCGGCGATGCGCTCGATCATGTGCTTTTCGCCGGACCACCCGGCCTCGGCAAGACGACCCTCGCGCAGATCATGTCACGCGAACTCGGGGTCGGCTTTAGGGCGACATCTGGCCCGGTCATCGCCAAGGCGGGCGATCTCGCAGCGCTGCTGACCAACCTCGAGGCGCGGGACGTCCTCTTCATCGACGAGATCCACCGGCTCAATCCGGCCGTCGAGGAGATCCTCTATCCGGCCATGGAGGACTTCCAGCTCGATCTCATCATCGGCGAAGGGCCGGCGGCGCGCTCCGTGCGCATCGATCTTCCGCCGTTCACTCTGGTGGGGGCGACGACGCGGGCTGGGCTCCTGACGACGCCGTTGCGCGACCGCTTCGGCATCCCGATCCGCCTCAATTTCTACGAGGAGCACGAGCTGACGACCATCGTGAAGCGCGGGGCCCGGGTGCTCGGCGTACCGATGGCCGAGGACGGTGCGCGCGAGATCGCAAGGCGATCGCGCGGCACGCCGAGGATCGCGGGCCGGCTGCTGCGGCGGGTGCGGGATTTCGCGGCCTTCGAGCGGGCGGCGCTGATCGATGCGGCGGTGGCGGACCGGGCGCTCGGTCAGCTCGAGGTCGACGGGGCGGGCCTCGATGCGCTCGACCATCGCTATCTGCGCTGCATCGCCGAAAACTACGACGGCGGCCCGGTCGGGATCGAGACGATCTCGGCGGCGCTATCGGAGCCGCGTGACGCGCTCGAGGAGATCGTCGAGCCCTATCTGCTGCAACAGGGCTTCATCGGGCGCACGCCGCGCGGCCGCGTCATTACGCTGAAGGCCTATCGACACCTCGGCATCCTGCGCAGTCGCTCGGCGGAAGAGCGCCAGGCGAGCCTCTTCGGCGGGGCGAACGGGGAAGGTGGCGAGGGTGACGATTGATCGCCCGGACCAGTGCGGGGCGCTCCTATTCGATCCAGAGGTTGGCGAGGCTGAAGGGCACGGCGTCGAATGGCGGGGCGGCGGCCATGTCGTCGCCGACGACTACGGTGAGCAGCACGTAGAGGCCGGCGCGCAGCTCGAACACCTTGAGTGTTCGGCCGTCGGGATCGAGCAGCCAGAGGTGTTTCACCCCTTCGCGGGCATAGACCGCTCGTTTGGGGCCGCGATCGAGTTGCGCGGTGGAGGGCGAGAGCACCTCGCAGACCCAATCCGTTGACGTCTCGAACCAGGCCGTTTCGGGTAGCCGGGGCATGCGCTCGCGACGCCAGCCAGCAAGGTCGGGAACGACGATGTCGTCGGCGAGGTGCAATTCGGGCTCGACGAGGACCAGCCAGCCACCCGGACCACCACGGCCGCGGCCGAACGGATTGACGAGGTCGCTCGCTAACTCGGTCGTGACTTGGACATGGCGCGGTCGGGGTCGGGGATGCGCGTAGAGGTTGCCGGCGACGATCTCACCGGTGACATGGTCCGGCAGATCGACGATATCCTGGTAGGTGGCGGTTCGGCTGATGGCGCGGGCCTGGCTCATGGAACCTCTCGTTCGAGCGTTCGGGAAACGCGCGGTGCATGCGCCACAATATAGCAACGGGACGGAGCCGATGACACCCGTGGGCGACGATGTAGTGCGGGCCGGCGAGGCGATGGATAGCGCGGGCGCCTGTGCCGCGAGCGGATGGCCGGACCTTGCCGGGCGGCTCACCGCGTCGGGTCACGAACTCGCCGTGCGGGTCTATTTCGAGGACACCGACTTTTCCGGCGTCGCCTATCATGCCAGCCACGTGCGATGGATGGAGCGCGGGCGCTCGGACTACCTGCGGTTGCTCGGCGTTCATCACCATGTGCTCCATGCGGGAGCCGATGGAGGAGACGGGGCGGGACCCGCCGCGTTCGTCGTGCGCCGGCTCGAACTGGACTATCTCGCTCCCGCGCGAATCGACGATGTTCTGGTCGTCGCAACTCGGGTGGAGGAACTCGCGAGTGCCTACTGCCGGTTGAGCCAGGAGATCCGACGCGAGGGGACGGTGATCGCGCGCGGCCGGGTGCAGGTGGTTCTGGTCGGGGCAAGCGGACGGCCATTGCGGATCAAGGGGGCGCTGCGCGAGCAATTGTCGCGGTGACGGATGGGGGCGATGGGCAGGCACAGTGGTGCGCATGGCGCCGAGGTGACCTCGGGTGTGGAACGATACGGGTCCTTGTTTGGTCACAATAAGCCGTTCTATGAGCGGCTTGTGCGAGCCGGAATTGGCGTGCCGGCGAGCGAGGGCGGCCGCATCGGGCCGGCCATCATGTTTCCTTCTGTATCGGCCATCGTGCTGCAAGCGGGCGCGGTCGGACAACTGATCCGGTCCGCCATCGGTCGGACGAGGCGGGCTGGCTCGAGGCGGCCCCAGTGGCGGGAGTTTCAATGAACCCGGTCGAGATCCTGGCACTTCCCCACGGGGGTGAGGGCAGCCTCTCCATGATCGGCCTCTTCATGCAGGCCGACCCGGTCGTCAAGGCGGTGATGATCGGTCTGATGCTGGCTTCGGTATGGTCCTGGGCGATCATCTTCGAAAAGCTCATCGCGTTCTCGCGCGCTCGCCGCGATGCCAACCGCTTCGAGCAGATGTTCTGGTCGGGCCAGTCGCTCGAGGATCTCTATGCCGGTCTCTCGCGCCAGAAGACGAGGTCGACGGCCGCGCTCTTCGTTGCCGCGATGCGCGAATGGAAGCGCAGCCTGGAGGCGACGCCGAAGTCGCTCCGTGGCTTGCAGGGGCGGGTCGAGAAGGTGATGGACGTCACGCTCGCTCGCGAGATGGAGCGCCTCGAGTCGCGGTTGCTCTTCCTGGCATCGGTCGCTTCGGCAGGGCCGTTCATCGGTCTCTTCGGAACGGTCTGGGGGATCATGAACAGCTTCACGGCGATCGCGGCCTCCAAGAACACGAACCTCGCCGTGGTGGCCCCAGGCATCGCCGAGGCGCTCTTTGCGACCGCGCTCGGCCTGCTGGCTGCCATCCCCTCTCTGATCTTCTACAACAAGTTCTCGAACGACGCGGGGCGCCTCGCGAGCCGTCTCGAGGGCTTCGCGGACGAGTTCTCGGCAATCATCTCGCGGCAAGTCGACGTCAGGAGCTGACCATGGGAGCCAGCCTCCAGGGGAGTTCGCGCGGCAAGAAGTCGGGTCGCCGCGCGCGGCACATGCCGTTGGCGGAGATCAACGTCACGCCTTTCGTCGACGTGATGCTGGTGCTGCTGATCATCTTCATGGTGACAGCGCCGCTGCTCACGGTCGGCGTGCCCATCGAGTTGCCCAAGACGCGTGCGAAACAGATTTCGTCGAACCAGGAGCCTCTGACGGTCACGCTCTCGGCGAAGGGTGATATCTTTCTCATGGAAACCGCCGTCACTCTCGACGAACTGGCGCCGCGACTGCAGGCGATCGCGGCCAGCAAGGGGGGGACGGACGAGGCGATCTTCGTTCGTGGTGACAGCGCGATCGATTATGGTCAGGTCATGCGTGTGATGGGGCGAATCAGCGCGGCGGGGTTCACGAAGGTGTCGCTGATCACCGATATCGAGGGTTCGTGAAGGCGGAGGAACGATGCGCATCGCTTTCTTCGTCTCGCTGTTCCTGCATGCCGCATTGATCGGCTGGGGGCTGCTCGAATTCGGTCAATCCAAACCGCTCGATCTGCCGCAGCCGACGCGGATCAACGTCGAGATCGTCGATATCGCAGAACTGACCCGCATCCGGCAGGGGACCCCCAAGCCGGAACCGACGGTCGCCACGCCGCCGCCGCCCAAGGAGACGCCGCCGGCAAAGACGCCGACGCCGCCAAAGCGGGTCGCGGCGCTCCCGCCGCCAGCGCCAGCGGCGCCGTCCGAACCGGTGCCACCCGCGGCCAAGAGTGAGCCCGAAGCGACGGCCGCACCCGCCGCGGCACCGGCGCCACCGCGCAAGCCCAAGCCGCCCGCGCGCGCCGAACGCCCGAAGCCGGCCACCCAGCAGCCGCCCAAGAAGACGCCGCCCGCCCGCCGCGAGCAGCGCAACAACTTCGATTCGGAAGACATCGCGGCGCTGCTCAACAAACTACCCGATGCCGCCCCTGCCGCGGCCGCACAGCCGGCTCAGACAGAAGCGCTCGGCAATCGCCAGCGTCGGACGCCGAACGTGCTCGGTCAGGCCGATGGACAGGGTGACCAGCTGACCATCAGCGAGTTCGACTTCTTCATGCGACAGATCGGGCAGTGCTGGACGCCACCGGTCGGGGCCGCCAATGCGCAGGCCTTGCTGCCTGTCATCGCTTTCGAACTCGACCGAAATGGCGCTGTCACGGGCATTCCGAGGGTAGTGAACCATCAGAGTTCGCCGTTCTTCATCGCCGCGGCGGATGCCGCGATCCGGGCGATCAAGGCCTGCCAGCCCTACCGCCTGCCGAAGGACAAGTACGACGATTGGGCGCGTAACGAGATCACCTTCGATCCAACGCGGATGTTCGGCGGGTGAGGAACGGGACGAGCGCGTCGCGGCGCCGACAACGGTTGCGATCCGCCTAGAAATAGTCGCCAGTCCGTTGGAAAACGGGGATGCTGGCGTGGCACCATGGACCGCGGGGCGCGTTGCCTGCACAAGTCGCGTGACGCCACGGCCCTGCCGGTGATCTCCGGCAGGGCTCGACCGGTGGCATGACTGGGACAAACTGCACCGGCGACGGCCACGGGCAGGAAAGGGAAGGTTGTGGGAATGCGGGCAGCTTCGCTTTCGAGCCGGGTAGAGTGCGGTGCGCGCACGGGCGCCGCGAAGGCGGCTGCCTCGATCGGCTTCGTCCTGGTGGCGCTTGCGCTGGCGATGAGCCTCGTTGCGCCGGCCCATGCCGTGACCGGGCGGGTGACCGAGGGCTCGCTCAACCCCCTCAAGATCGCGATACCGGAGTTCCTGGGCGTCGACGAGGAAAGCGGCCGGCTCGGGGCCAGCATCGCCGGGGTCATCGCCGCCGACCTGCAAGGCTCGGGCCTCTTCGAGCCGATCGACCCGGCGGCCTTCATCGAGCGCGGTGCCAGCGCGCAGCAGGTTCCACGCTTTGCCGACTGGCGTGTGCTGGAGGCCGAGGCGCTCGCGGTCGGCAATGTGACCTCCGGCGGCAACGGGCGGCTCGAGGTCGCCTTTCGCCTTTGGGATGTCTACACCGGGCGCCAGAGCGCTGGCCAGTCGTTCGCGTTCGATGCCGCAAACTGGCGCCGCGTCGCGCATCTCATTGCCGACGTCATCTACGAGCGTTTGACCGGCGAAGCGGGATACTTCGACACGCGCGTCGTCTTCATCGACGAGACCGGACCGAAGGACCGCAGGGTCAAACGGTTGGCAATCATGGACCAGGACGGGGCGAATGTGCGGGTGCTCTCGCGGGGCGACTCGCTGGTGCTGACACCGCGTTTCAGCCCGACCTCGCAGCTCATTACCTACATGTCCTACGATGGCGGGCGGCCGAGTGTGCACCTCATGAACATCGACAGCGGTGAGCGTCAGGTGGTCGGCAACTTCCCGACTATGTCGTTCGCCCCACGCTTCTCGCCGGACGGGCGCAAGATCATCATGAGTCTGCAGCAGGGCGGGGCTTCGGCCATCCACGAACTCGACCTGCAATCGCGCGCCACGCGCCAACTGACACAGGCCAATGCCATCGACACGGCGCCGTCCTACGCGCCCGACGGGCGTCAGATCGTGTTCGAATCGGACCGCGAAGGTGGCCAGCAGCTCTTCGTCATGAATGCCGATGGCTCGGCGCAGCGCCGCATCAGCTTCGGGGAAGGGCGTTATTCGACGCCGGTCTGGTCGCCGCGCGGCGACCTCATTGCGTTTACGAAGCAGTACGCAGGCCGCTTTCTCATCGGGGTCATGGCGCCGGACGGCAGCGGCGAGCGAATCCTCACGGGCGGCTTTCACAACGAAGGCCCGACTTGGGCGCCGAACGGCCGGGTCCTGATGTTCTTTCGGGAGTCGCCCGGAGAGAACGGCGGTCCGGCCATCTACTCGATCGATCTCACCGGTTACAACGAGCGACGGGTGCCGACCCCTTCGTTCGCCTCGGACCCGGCCTGGTCGCCAAGGCTCGGGCGTTGACCGTTCCGGGAGCGTCGTGGGCACCTGTTCAGTGGCCATTGGAATTGCCAGCAAGTGCCTCTTTTCCTTACCCTTCAGGTTCCAGGGCGCAGACCGACCGGTGGCCCCCGCCAAGCGTGGCGCCCGTGCTGGTCTCGTGGCATTTTCGCACCAACGCCGTGGAAAACCTGCGTCACCTTGGGGGCTTTGCTTGATCGACTCTGCCGACGCCAGCTAATCGAGAATACGGCGATTGCCGATTAGCAGAGGAGAGAAGACCATGCAGGGTTTGAAGGGCGCACTCGTCGTTGCCGCTGTGCTGGCGACGGCTGCTCTTGGTGCATGCCGCAAGGAAGTCCCCCACACGCCGATGAAGCTCGGCGCGGCGGACGTGGCTGTGCAGCAGGTCGCGGAGTAATTCGCGAAAGGATTCTGGCTCCCACGGAAACGTGGCGAGCCAGCGGAATGCGAGACCGCGCCATCGTCAAATCAGGCGATGTGCGCGGTTTCTCTTTGAAGGCCCGTAAGTGGTCGGGCGGCGTCTCGGCCACAGCAGCGGCCATCGATACAATGGTCACGCCGCTGCCGGACGGCGTCATGCCGATCGGTGGATTGCGGGGACGAGACGGCGGACGTTCCTGCTGCAGGCGCAAATCGCGTTGCCCACGTCACAATTTCGCGCCAACTTGGTGGCATGCCGTTCCAGGTCACGCGCGCGCTCAGCGCTGGAAATGCCCGCACGGGGTCAGCGAGGTCGGAGATGAGACTGCAACCGCACAACATGTTTTCGCGCTTCGCGGCGATCAGCGCCGTCGCGCTGCTTGCGGCGGGTTGCGCGAATCAGGCCGCCTCACCGACGGCGGACCTTGCGAACGGCGGCTACGGGTCGAGCGGTCCGGTGACGCCGGGCACGGAGCGTGATTTCAGCGTCAACGTCGGGACCACGGTCTACTTCACGACCGACAGCACCGATCTCACCCCGGAAGCCCAGCAGACCCTGCAGAAGCAGGCGCTCTGGCTCAATCAGTATCCGCAGTACACCATCACGCTCGAAGGTCACGCCGACGAGCGGGGCACGCGGGAATACAACATAGCGCTCGGCGCTCGGCGGGCCGAGACGGTTCGCTCGTTCCTGACGGGGCAGGGTGTGCAGCCGCAGCGCATGCGGACCATCTCCTTCGGTAAGGAGCGTCCGGTGGCAGTGTGCAACGACATCTCATGCTGGTCGCAGAACCGGCGCTCGCACACACTCCTCAATAACCGTTCGTCCAGCTGACGGCGGCCTCGACGTCGCGACCGTCGCCCCGGCGTTGCCGCCGGTCGGTGCGTTGCGTGCGCCCCTTGCGGTCCCATTGACCGTTGCGAGCCGCGGATCATTCTGCCGGCGTCGCCAACTCATCCTCGCCCAGACAACCTGTTGGGCCAAAATTCGGCCCAAGAGACATGGCGTGCTCATTCCGACGGGGTGACCGCATCCGGCGCGGCTGCAATTGCGCGGTGGTGCGGCCCCCAGCACTGTCCCAAGCGGCTGGGTCGAACAATGATGAAGCGGCGTCGAAATCGGATTGCATTGGGCCTCGTCGGTGGGCTCGCGCTGGCGGTGGTTTGGCCAGTTGGTTCAGGCTGGGCTCGTGAGGCAACGGGCGGCCAAGCCGAGATCGTGCGCCTCAGGGCCGAGATCGAAGCGCTGGCCCAGCGGCTGCGTGAGATCGAGGAGCGTGGCTTGGCGGCTGACCGCGCGATTGCCGATCAGGCCGTCGAGCCGGTTCCCGTCGAACCGCTCGGTGCCATGCAGGAGGATGGCGGCGCCAGAAATGACAGTCCCACGGCGACGGGCGCACGTTGGCTGATGGTCGAGGCCCGGCGGGCCCGTGCGAGCGGCGATCTCGAGAGCGCCGAACTCTACTTCGCTGCCGTCATCGAAGCCTATGAAGGCGAAAGCATCGCATCCGAGGCGCGCGCCGAGTTGCTGGACCTCTACCGCTCGCGCGCGCCGTTCGACCACGGCGCGACCGTCGGCGAGCCGGTGTTCGCGCAGGACGACGAGAATGGCGAGCAGCCGAGCCCCGAGCCGCTGGCGCTGGAGGCCGACAATGCGCCGGCGGGCCAAGCGCGCGACGTCGGCGACGATGCGCTCGTGGCCGAGGTGCTCGCCGAACTGCGGCGTCGGCGGTCGGTCGGCGATCAGGTTGTCGACTTCGGTGGCGGCGTCAGCGCACCGGCCGGCGAATTGGATTCGCGTGGTCGCCGGGGGTCCGGGGGTGGACCATCGCTGGTCGACGGGGAAGCGTTGCTGCGCGAGGCTTTGCCAGATGAGTTTCGTGACGATGTCGATCCGGCGCTGGATGCGCGGCCTTCAGAAAAGCGGGCCGCTGACGGCGGGGCGAGCGTTCCGGCCGACGGCAATGATCGCAACGAGGGGGTCGTCGATCATGGCTTGGCGCGCAGTCTCCTCGGTCTCGGGGGGGATCCGGCGGACTTTCGCGCCAGTGTCGGTGATCGCGTCTTCTTTCGTGCGGCAAGCGCGGACATCGATCCGGCTGCTGCTGGTGTGCTCGAGGCGCAAGCGCGTTGGATCATCGGGTTCGATCCGGCCCACGTGACAATCGAGGGGCATGCCGACGAACCCGGAACGGACGCGCAGAATCTCGACCTCTCGGTGGCGCGTGCCCAGGCGGTCCGGCTGTTCCTCATCGAGAACGGGGTTTCCGAGGACCTGATCGAGATCGTCGCCTTCGGACGAACGGAGCCGGTGGCGCAGTGCGACCGCGATATCTGCGCCCGCCAGAACAGGCGAGTCGTCACGGTCGTGGGGGCAGCGCGAGCCCGGCCGGGCCGCGTTTCGCACGAGCAACGACATGGGCCGAAGGTCGGCGAGCCGGCGACAGCGGTCGGCGTGCCTGCGACGGGGACATTCCGGGTCAGCCGCGTCGAGCCGGTGCGCTCGGGGTCAGACGGGGCGGAGACGATCGTCGAGAGCGGCGAGCGAGGCGACGGCGTCGCGGGTGCCGGGTTACCCCGCGCGGAAGCGCCAGCACCGCAGGTCGCCCCGCCGGTTCGGCGCCGTCCACGCGACATTTCCGAGGCGCTGCGTCAGATCGACCTCTCAAGGTCGCGCTGATGATGACGATGGGAGTGCCCGCAATTCCCCGGTTGGGGGGCGGCGGGCCGTCCGGAGTGTGTCGACCGGGAAACGGCGGAAGGCCAGCGCACCCGGGCCTTGCTCGGCGAGCCGGCGCGGTATGGCGCGGTCTGGCCCGAGCGGTTATCCTCGGCTCGGAACATGGGCGTCACCGTGGCGCGACAGCGATCGTCGGCGGGTGCCGACACCGGGGATTGCCGAAATGGCGAATCTGCTGTCGTTTTTTCGGCTCAGCCGCTGTGACCTGAATGGGGCTGTCGTCCATCGCCAGGTCCAAGCACCGCGAGCCGCAGAAGTGGAACCCTGAGATATGAACGCTTCCAGCTCCATTGCGCGCCTTCGTCCGCGAGGCGTCAGCCTGCTCGAACGGCTCGTCTCGGCGAACGTCTGGCGGGTATGGACCATTCACGGTTGGGCGATCGGCGTTTGCCTCGGCGTTCTCGTGGCCACGGCAAGCGTGAAACCGGCCGACGCACAACAGCGCAGCGAAGTCGAGGAATTGCGCCAGCGCATCGAGCAGCTCGAGGCGCAGATCGTCGATCTCCAGGTGGTCATCGGAACGCTACAGTCGCTGGCGGGCGGAGCGGTGCGTCCGGGTGGCGGCCTCTCGGGCGACGATGCCTTCCGCCTCCAGGCCGTCGAGACGCAGCTGCAGGCGATCTCGGGGCAGATCGCGGCGCTGACTTCGGAAGTGCGCGGTGGCTCGCAGGCGACCTACGATGGCCAGTCGTCATCGGGTGGGCAAGGGGCGGTTGGCTTCAGCACCGAGATCGCGCCGGCCAATCGCGGCGTGGCGGGAGGGTTCGATGGTGGCTACGGCACGGGTTCGACCAGCGTCGGCGATGTCAGCGCGGGAACCCTGCAGCCGCTGCCCTCGCTCGATGGGGCGACGGGTAGCGATCCGATCGGGCGCATTCTGGCTCCGGGCGCCGGAAGCGAGGCGCTGGCCAGCGGCTTGGCTGTGACGGGCCAGACGCCCGAGCAGGTCTATGAACGCGCCTATGGCTTCCTGCTGCAGCAGGACTATGGGGCCGCCCAGACGGCATTCACCGAATTCGTCGATCGCTTCCCGGAGGACAAGCTGGCCGGCAACGCGCAGTTCTGGCTCGGCGAGACGCACTATGTGCGCGGCAGTTACCGGGAGGCGGCCGGCGCCTTTCTCAAGGCCTACAAGACATACGGCGAGAGCACCAAGGCGCCCGACAGCCTGCTGAAGCTGGCAATGTCATTGAGCCGCCTCGGACAGAAGCCCGCGGCCTGCTCGACGTTCCAGGAGTTCGAGGCACGCTTTCCGGAAGCCGCCGGCCAGAACAGGCGCCGCGTTGCCGAAGAGCAGAACCGCGCTGGGTGCTAAACTGCGGCCGCCGGCCGCGTGACCAGGGCGCCTGCCGTCGCAGGCATGGTCTCATGCGCCTCCGGTCGTGGTCGGTTGAGGCGCAAGGTCATGCATGACGCCGACGACCAGCCAGGACCGGACGAAACCGGACTCCAGGGGAAGTCCGGGGGCATCGTCTCGGCACACGCCTCGCGCGACGAAGCATCCATCTCCGGCGAAGAACTCGACGGGTTGTTCGCTGTCCTCGCGAGGCATTGCCGGTTGCTGCTGGCGGTTTCCGGCGGAGCGGACAGTCTCGCCCTGCTCGTCCTCGTCGCCGAATGGTGTCGGAGGGGGCGGGCGCGCGCCGTCGATGGCGTTGGGCGTATCTCCCCCCAACCGGCAGTCGTCCCACTGGTTCGCGTTGCCACCGTCGATCATGGTCTCAGAGCCGCGTCGGCGGCGGAGGCGCGCGTCGTTGCAGCGCATGCCGCACGGCTCGGACTCGAGCACGCCACCCTCGTCGTTCCGGAGCGCCTCGGCCCGTCACGGCTCGCGGCCGAAGCGCGGGCCGCCCGTTACGGCCTCCTCGCCGCCCACGCCCGCGCGATCGGAGCGGGGGCGGTCGTCACCGCTCATCACCTCGACGACCAGGCCGAAACGGTGATGATGCGGCTCGTTCGCGGGAGCGGCGTCGATGGGCTCGCCGGCATGCGGTCCGAGCAGCCGATGCATTGGGGGCGGCCCGTGCCTTCGCCAGTCGGCAGCGGGGCCCTGGAGGCGGCGTCGGACATCGTCCTGGTGCGGCCGCTGATCGGGGTCGAACGCAGGCGGCTCGTCGCCAGTCTCACCGCGCGCGGCATCGACGATTGGGTGGATGATCCGAGCAACACCGATCAGCGTTTCGAAAGGGCGCGTGTGCGCAAGGCGCTCGAGGTGCTGGAGGGGCTCGGCCTGGCGGCGCCATCAATCTCTCGGCTCGCGGAACGTGCCGGACGGGCAAGCGCGACCCTCGAGCGCTTGGCGGACGACTGGATCGCGTGCCAAGCGGACGTCGTAGCGGGCTACGCGCGCACCGGCATCGTCCGGCTCGCACGGGCCGCGCTGTCGCAGGCTGGCGACGAGACGGCGCTACGCGTGCTCGGGCGCGGGTTGGCGGCCGCGGGCGGCGGGGCACGAAGTTCGCTGACGCAACGCGAGGAGGTGCTGGCGGCTGTGCTCGGGGGGCAGACTGGCCGGCTCACGGTCGGCGGCTGCGTTTTGCTGCTGGCAGCCGAGGAGGTCGTCATCGGGCGCGAGGTCGGCAGGATGGGATCACCGCGACTGGTGTTGGCGCCAGGGGCGGCCGGCCTCTGGGACGGGCGTTGTATGGTTCGGCGCCCGCCTTGCGCACCGGGGCGGCCCGGCGGCCCCCTCGTGGACCAGCCCTGCGAGATCACGCCGATGACCAAGGAGGCTTGGCAGGGCCTGCGGGCCGCCCATGCGCAGGTCGGCGTGCCGGTCTGGCGCGATGCGGCCTGCCTGCCGCTGGCGGTGTTCGCGGATGGCTCGCTCGCCGCGCCGTCCGTCGGGATCGCGGTCGGACCGGACGGTTCGGGTCTTGCAATGGATGCAATGGGGCTCGACGCCCGCTTCGTGGGGCTCGTCGTCGAAACGGCCCGGGGTGGGCACAATGGCGCATGAGCGAAGCAGAATGGGTGTTCGGGCGGGCGCGTCGGGGGGCTGGAAACGGGGCCTGCGCAGCGCCGATATCGCGATGGTGAAACTTGGCAACCATCGCAATGCTACCTATGTTCTCTGTAATCGTGAGGGTGCGTCGTGCGCGTGCGCGACGGCACCCCTGGCGGCGAAGGAACCTCAATGAACTCCAATTTTCGCAACCTCGCCATCTGGCTGATCATCGGCCTCCTGCTGATCGCCCTCTTCAACCTCTTCCAGAATTCGAGCCAGCGCGTGCGGGCGGCCGAGATCGGCTATTCGCAGCTGCTGAGCGAGGTCGAAGCCGGCAACATCAAGGATGTCGTGGTGTCCGGCCAGCGGATCAGCGGCCACTATGTCAGTGGCGGTACGTTCCAGAGCTATGCGCCGGACGATCCCAAACTGATCGACAGGTTGCACGAGAAGGGGGTGCGCATCGAAGCGCGTCCGACCGAGGAAGAGGGCATGACGCTCCTCTCGGTGCTGATCTCCTGGTTCCCGATGCTGCTGCTGATCGCCGTCTGGATCTTCTTCATGCGCCAGATGCAGTCGGGTGGCGGGCGCGCCATGGGCTTCGGCAAATCGAAGGCCAAGCTGCTCACCGAACGGCACGGCCGTGTGACGTTCGCCGAGGTGGCGGGAGTCGACGAAGCCAAGGAGGACCTGCAGGAGATCGTCGAGTTCCTTCGTGATCCGCAGAAGTTCCAGCGGCTGGGCGGCAAGATCCCGCGCGGCGCGCTGCTGGTCGGCCCTCCCGGCACGGGCAAGACGCTGATCGCGCGCGCCGTCGCAGGCGAGGCCAACGTGCCGTTCTTCACGATTTCGGGCTCCGATTTCGTCGAGATGTTCGTTGGTGTCGGCGCCAGCCGCGTGCGCGACATGTTCGAGCAGGCCAAGAAGAATGCCCCCTGCATCATCTTCATCGACGAGATCGACGCGGTCGGGCGCCATCGCGGTGCCGGTCTCGGGGGCGGCAACGACGAACGCGAGCAGACCCTCAACCAGCTGCTCGTCGAGATGGACGGGTTCGAATCGAACGAGGGCATCATCCTGATCGCCGCCACCAACCGGCCGGACGTGCTCGATCCGGCGCTGCTGCGGCCGGGTCGGTTCGACCGCCAGGTGGTGGTGCCGCGCCCCGACATCCTCGGACGCGAGAAGATCCTCAAGGTGCACGTTCGCAAGGTGCCCCTGGCGCCCGACGTCGACCTCAAGGTGATCGCGCGCGGCACGCCCGGGTTCTCCGGTGCCGATCTCGCCAACCTCGTGAACGAGGGCGCATTGCTCGCGGCGCGCCGTGGCAAGCGGCTGGTGACGCAGAGCGAGTTCGAGGACGCCAAGGACAAGGTCATGATGGGCGCGGAGCGGCGCTCGATGGCGATGAGCGAGGAAGAAAAGCGCCTCACCGCATACCACGAGGGTGGCCATGCGCTCGTTGCCATGTATCAGCCGGCGTCGGACCCGGTGCACAAGGCGACCATCATCCCGCGCGGTCGCGCGCTCGGCATGGTGATGCGTCTGCCGGAGCGCGATCTCGTCTCGGTGACCAAGGCGCGCCTCAAGGCCGATCTCGCCGTCGCGATGGGCGGGCGTGTCGCCGAGGAGATCATCTTCGGCGACGACAAGGTTACGTCCGGGGCCAGCCAGGACATCAAGATGGCGACGCAGATCGCCAAGGCGATGGTGACGCAATACGGCATGTCCGAAAAGCTCGGCCCGCTCGCCTATGGCGACAACGAGGAGGAGGTCTTCCTCGGTCATTCGGTCTCGCGCACGCAGAACATGTCCGACGAGACGCAACTCCTCGTCGACAGCGAGGTGCGGCGGCTGGTCGAGGAGGGCTACAGCGAGGCGCGCCGCATCACCGAGACGCACCTCGATCAGCTCCACACCATCGCCAATGGTCTGCTCGAGTACGAGACGCTGTCGGGCCAGGAAATCCGCGATCTGCTCGACGGCAAGCCGCCGATCCGGGACACGGGCGAGGATTCTTCGGGTGGTCCGCGCGCGACCACGGTGCCGACCGCCGGGCGGCCGAAGTCGCAGCCGGGCGGCACTGGCGGCATGGAGCCTCAGCCGACCTGAGCGCGGCTTCTTGCCGAGTGCGAGCGGGGCCACGTCACACGCCTCCCTCGAGCCGTCACGATCCGAGGTCGTGACGGCTCGGGAAAACCTTGGGGGTGATGCGACGATCGGCCCGACGCATCGACCTGTTGCACGCCTTGCGCCCATCCTTTCCCCGTCGAGGGGGAAGGAACCGCACGATGGCGGGGATCGGACGGCATCACGTTCCGCGGCACCGTGTTCGATCCCGGACTGAACTGTTCCTCGAGGGGCAAGCAATGAGGCGACGCTTCTATCTGCGCCCGCTCCCGCTCGCCGGCTTTCACCGCAGCCGCTACGATCCCGAGCGCACCGAGATCATCGAAAAGCTCGCCGGGCGCGACGACCTCGGCTTCACCCACCTCGAGCTGATCGACCGCACCCCTGCCGGCGCCTTCGCCCGCATCCTGCTGGCGAGCTGGGGCCAGGGCGGCTTTTCCAATGAGGACTGGTACCATCCGCCGTTCGACGGTGCCGACCTCTGGCGTCAGTTCGACCGTCTCATCGAGCCGCGTCCAGCGGTCGGCGGGCTCGCGATGGACCACCCGCATCTCATGGGCATCGTCAACGTGACGCCGGACAGCTTCTCGGACGGCGGCTCGTTCTCCTCGACGGCAAGCGCCATCGAACACGGGCTGCGGCTGGCGTCGGAAGGGGCCGCGATTCTCGATGTGGGAGGCGAGTCGACGCGGCCCGGCTCCGATGCCGTTCCGCTCGAAACGGAACTCGCCCGCGTCCTGCCGGTCATCGAGGGGTTGGTCGGCAAGACGGGGGCCATCATCTCCGTCGATACGCGCAAGGCCGAGGTCATGCGGCGGGCGATCGCAGCGGGCGCCAGTATCGTCAACGATGTCTCGGCGCTCTCCCATGATCCTGCCGCCCTCGAGACCGTCGCCGAACTCGGCTGCCCGGTGGTCCTCATGCATGCCAGAGGTGATCCCAAGACGATGCAGGACGATCCGCGGTACGACGACGTGCTGCTCGATGTGTTCGACTATCTGGAAAGCCGGATCGAGGCCGCGACCGGTGCCGGGGTCGAGCGCGCGCGCATCATCGTCGATCCGGGTATCGGCTTCGGCAAGACGCTGGAGCACAATCTCGAGCTGATCGCCGGCATGACCGCTCTCCATGCGCTCGGCGTCCCCTTGTTGATCGGGGCCTCGCGCAAGCGCTTCATCGGCACGATCAGCGGCGTCGCGAATGCCGGCGAGCGGGTGCACGGTTCGGTGGCGGTGGCGCTGGAGGCGGCCCGGCAGGGGGCGCAGATCCTCCGCGTGCACGACGTCGATGCAACCCGCCAGGCACTGGCCGTTATGCGGGCGGTCGAGGCTGTCTGACGGGCGAGCGCTCCACCGGCGGGACGGTCGTGATGCCTGCGGGAGCAAGCGGCGGGCATGCAACGCGGCGTGGCGCTGTAACGGGGCGATACACGAATTGATGCAAGGCGTCGGCCGGGCGGAGTATCCTGCGGCCGCGAGGGCGGTGTGCCGATTCGGCCCCGTCGGGCCCGGCGATTGCATGAGCCACGGGCGAGCAGGGGATCGGCGGTTGAGGCGAGCTACCTTGGGGCGAACGACGATGAGCAGGAAGTTCTTCGGCACCGATGGCATTCGTGGCGAGGCGAACACGCCGCCGATGACCTCCGAGGTCGCGATGAAAGTCGGCATGGCGGCCGGCAAGCTCTTCATCAACGGCGAGCACCGTCACCGGGTCGTGATCGGCAAGGATACGCGGCTCTCCGGCTACATGATCGAAAGCGCGATGGTCTCCGGTTTCACGGCCGTCGGCATGGACGTCTTCCAACTCGGGCCGATGCCGACGCCCGCCGTCGCCATGCTGACGCGCTCGCTCCGGGCCGACCTCGGCGTGATGATCTCGGCCTCCCACAACCCCTACAACGACAACGGCATCAAGCTTTTCGGGCCCGATGGGCACAAGCTGTCGGACGAGACGGAGCTGCGCATCGAGGAATTGATGAGCGGCAACACGGGCGATCTTCTCGCCCCGGCGACGAAAATCGGGCGGGCCCGCCGCGTCGACAGCGCGCTCGAGCGCTATATCGAATTCGCCAAACGCACGCTGCCGCGCAATCTGAGTTTCGAGGGCATGCGCGTGGTGGTCGATTGCGCGAACGGGGCGGGCTACAAGGCCGCGCCGCTCGCGCTCTGGGAACTCGGCGCCGAGGTCATCTCGATCGGGGTCGAGCCGAACGGCACCAACATCAACTCCAAGTGCGGCTCGACGGCGCCCGAGGCGCTCTGTGAGAAGGTGCGCGAGGTCCGGGCCGACATCGGCATCGCGCTCGACGGTGATGCAGATCGCGTCATCATCGTGGACGAGCGCGGCCAGATCGTCGATGGCGACCAGATCATGGCGGTGATCGCCGAGAGCTGGCAGCGCCGCGGGCGACTCGCATCCGGTGGCGTCGTGGCGACCGTGATGAGCAACCTCGGCCTCGAGCGCTACCTCGAAGGGCTCGGCCTCAAGCTCGAACGCACACCGGTCGGCGACCGCTATGTCGTCGAGCACATGCGCAAGCACGGCTACAACGTCGGCGGCGAGCAGTCCGGGCACATCGTGCTGTCCGATTTCGCGACCACGGGGGACGGTCTCGTCTCCTCACTGCAGGTGCTGGCGGTGCTGGTGCAGAGCGGCAAGCCGGTGAGTGAAATCTGCAAGCGCTTCGACCCGCTGCCGCAGCTCCTGCAGAACGTGCGCTACGAAAAGGGCCGACCGCTGGAGGATAAAGCGGTGCGCGCGGCGATCGACGAGGGCCAGCAGAAGCTCGGCAAGTCCGGCCGGCTGGTGATCCGCCCGTCGGGGACGGAGCCCGTGATCCGCGTCATGGCGGAAGGTGACGACGAGGCGCTGGTCAAGGCGGTGGTCGGCAGCATCGTCGGCGCCCTGAAGCGCTGCTCGGCCGCCGCCTGAGGCGGCTGGGAGGCGGCCGATTCGGCCACGCGACCCCGCCGTTCGCGAGCATCGGGAATTGCGCACCGCCGCCGGTTCCGGTGGCGGTTTCGTTTTGTTTTCCACCAAGGGATCGGGCGACCGGTGCATCCGCCCGGAGCACCCGTGTGCGATCGTTCCGAAATCGTACGCCGCGTAACCATCGCTTAATGGCTCTGCCTCATAGTCCTCAGCTGAAACAGTATGGCCAGTGGCCGCGTACCGTGACGCCGGGGGAACCGGCATTCGACTGAGCAGAGGACAGACCCATGAACAAAATGCGTTCGGTTGTCGTCGGTGCGGTGTTGTTGGTCGGCTCGACGGCCGGCGCAACCGCTGCCGACCTTTGGGTGCCGGCAGGCGGCATGAAGGATGGATATGGGACGCCCGTCCCGCACTCCGTCAGCATCGCGGATGGTGCCCGCTGGTACCTGCGTGGCGATATCGGCTACGTCTGGAACAACGACGATGCGCACGCCTATGCGCGTGACCAGTATCTTACCGGCGTGCACCATGAGCTGAACAACCTCGATATCGAGGATGTTTGGAGCTTCGGCGGCGGCATCGGCTATTATTTCTCTCACAATTGGCGCATGGACCTGACGGCCGACTGGCGCCAGTCCGCAAAGCTGCGTGGCACGACCAACGACAGCCACGCGACTTACGATCCCTTCAACGACAACGACATCGACAACGACGGCAACGTCGACACGTTCGTTGCTCCGGGCGCTCCGTTCACGGGCAACCCGGCCGGCAGCATCTCCCCGCTCGCGGTCTACGATTGGGACCGTGACGGCGACGGCATCGCCAACCGTCTCGCCCACGGCGGTATCACCTACGAAGTGCAGGATCCGGCGACCGGCGAGTTCGTCAGCGTGCGCACGCACATCGGCGGCAACTACGAGTACGGCATCCAGACCTCGCTCTACATGGCCAACTTCTACTATGACTTCGGCGGCCATTCCTACAGCGGCATGAAGGATGGCGGCGGCAGCGCCGAAAGCTGGCTGCGTCCCTACCTCGGCTTCGCCGTTGGTCTGGCGCACCACAAGATCGACCGTGGCCTCGTTCAGGCGGTCTGCACGTGCGGCCAGGGCGAACTCGATGGCGACAGCGAGCTCGAGGCGGCCTTCGCGGTGATGGCCGGTGTCTCGCGCGAGCTGCGCAGCGGTCTGAAAATGGACCTCGGCTACCGCTTCACCTACATGGGTAACGTCGCAACCAGCGCCACGGTCGCCCAGACCTACTCGCGCACCAACACCAACAACGACGTCACCTACAACTACAACGTCGACGTTCAGCAGCACACCGAGGATCTCACGAGCCACGAGATCCGCTTCGGTCTGCGCTACGACATCTGGTAAGCGGTTCCCGTACCCGAGGACTGCAAACCGACTGCGAACACATGCGGCGGGAGGGGACCCGGTTCCCCTCCCGCCTTCGTTTCGTGCCGCCGCTTCGTGCCGGGGCACGGCGGGCATGCGACGAAGGAGCGCATTGACAGCGAGACGAGGGGGCCCTACCACCCTTCTCGGGCCACGCCTCCCCAACGAGGCGCGACTATCTGTGAGGGTAGGACAATGACACTGCCGATCCGGCCGGCCATGCGCCCGGCCGACCCCCGATTTTCATCCGGGCCATGCGTCAAGCGCCCCGGGTGGGATGCGGCGCGGATTTTTTCCCAAGACCCCTTGACGACGTCGCTCGGACGTTCGCACCGCGCCAAGGCTCCCAAGGCGCGCATCGTGGAGGCAATCGAGCGCACGCGGGCGCTGCTCGGCCTGCCGGACGGATATCGCCTCGCGATCGTACCGGCGTCGGATACCGGCGCTTTCGAGATGGCGATGTGGACCATGCTCGGGGCGCGGGGTGTCGATGCGCTCGCCTGGGAAAGTTTCGGTGCCGGCTGGGTTTCCGACATCCGCAAGGAGCTGAAGCTCGCCGACGTCCGTGTTCTCGAGGCACCCTATGGGGACCTCCCGGACCTCCGGGCAGTCGATTTCGACCGAGACGTGGTCTTCACCTGGAACGGTACGACCTCGGGCGTGCGCGTACCGGACGGCAATTGGATTGCCGGGGATCGAAAGGGGTTGACGTTCTGCGATGCGACGTCGGCAGCCTTCGCGCAGGTGATCGACTGGCCGCGCATCGACGTTGCAACCTTCTCCTGGCAGAAGGCGCTCGGGGGTGAAGGTCAGCACGGTATGCTGGTGCTCTCGCCGCGGGCGGTCGAGCGGCTCGAATCCTACACGCCGGCCTGGCCCGTGCCGAAAATCTTCCGTCTCACCAAGGGCGGCAAGTTGATGGACGATGTGTTCGAGGGGGCGACGATCAACACACCGTCGATGCTGTGCGTCGAGGATTATCTCGACGCCCTGACGTGGGGGCAAGAAATCGGCGGTCTCGCGGCGCTGACCGGGCGGGCGGATCGAAATGCCGGGGAGGTTGCCGCCTGGGTCGAGCGCACGCCCTGGGTCGGTCATCTCGCGCGGGTGCCGGCGACGCGTTCCAACACCTCGGTCTGCCTCGAGGTCGTGGACCCGGAGGTGACGAGGGTCGATGCAAAGGCGCGTGCGGCCTTCGCCAAGGACCTTGCCGCGCTCCTCGAAAGGGAGGGTGTGGCACTCGACATCGGCGCCTATCGCGACGCGCCGCCGGGTCTGCGGATCTGGTGCGGCTGCACGGTCGAGCGTTCGGATGTCGCGGCGCTGCTGCCTTGGCTCGACTGGGCGCACGCGGTTTGCCGCGCCCGGCTCGCGGGCAGCTGACGCCGGGCAAACCACCGCGGTGGCCAGGTCCTCGGCCGGGCCGCGTGAAGCCACATCCGGGCGGGCCCCGGCATTCTCCAGATTCTCGCCTTCGAGAGGAAAACAATATGGCGCCTCGTGTCCTCATTTCCGATCAGCTCTCGCCGCGTGCCGTCGAAATCTTCCGCGAGCGCGGTCTCGAGGTCGATTTCCGGCCAGGACTCGACAAGGACGAATTGCTCTCCATCATCGCGGAGTACGACGGGCTCGCGATCCGTTCGGCAACGAAGGTGACCGACAAGGTCATCGCCGCCGCCAGTCGGCTCAAGGTGGTCGGGCGGGCCGGGATCGGCGTCGACAACGTCGATGTCAAGGCCGCGACGGCGCGCGGCATCATCGTCATGAACACGCCTTTCGGCAACTCGATCACCACGGCCGAGCACGCGATCACGCTGCTGCTCGCGCTGGCGCGGCAAATCCCGGCGGCCGACCGCTCGACGCGTGCGGGCAAGTGGGAGAAGAACCGTTTCATGGGCGTCGAGATGACGGCCAAGACGCTTGGCATCATCGGCTGCGGCAATATCGGTTCGGTGGTGGCGAGCCGGGCGCTCGGGCTCGCCATGAAGGTCGTCGCCTTCGATCCGTTCCTTTCGCCGGAGCGGGCGATCGAAATCGGTGTGGAGAAAGTCGAACTCGACCAACTCCTCGCGAGAGCCGACTTCATCTCCCTGCATACACCGCTCACCGAAAAGACCCGAAACATCCTCGATGCCGCGGCACTCGCACGCACGCGCAAGGGCGTGCGGATCGTCAACTGCGCGCGCGGGGGACTGATCGACGAAGCCGCGCTGCTGGCGGCGATAGAGGCGGGGCACGTGGCGGGCGCGGCGCTCGATGTCTTCGCCGAGGAGCCGGCGAGGGACAATCCGCTCTTTGCGCGCGAGGAGGTGGTGGTGACACCCCACCTCGGGGCCTCGACGCTCGAGGCGCAGGAGAACGTCGCCCTCCAGATCGCGGAGCAGATGTCCGACTTCCTGACGAGCGGGGCGGTGACCAACGCGCTCAACATGCCCTCGATCAGCGCCGACGAGGCCCCGCGCCTTCGCCCGTTCGTGCGCCTTGCCGAGTGGCTCGGCTCGTTCGCCGGACAGCTGACGCAGTCGAGCATTCTCGGGGTGCGGATCGAATATGCCGGCGATGTCGCCGAGATGAACGTCAAGGCGTTGACGGCGGCGGCTCTCGCCGGGCTGCTGCGCCCCTCGCTCGCGGAGGTCAACATGGTCTCGGCACCGGCCATCGCGCGCGAGCGGGGGATCGCGGTCGACGAGGTGCGCCAGTCCAAGCGCGGCGCCTTCGATGCCTACATTCGCCTCACCGTGCGCACCGCCAACCAGGAGCGTTCGATCGCTGGCACCGTATTCTCGGACGGCCAGCCGCGCATCATCCAGATCAAGGGCATCAACATGGATGCCTCGTTCGCGCCGCACATGCTCTACGTCACGAACCGTGATAAGCCGGGGTTCATCGGGGCGCTCGGAACGCTGCTCGGTAAGTCGGGCGTCAACATCGCTTCCTTCAATCTCGGGCGGGCGGCGCCGGGCGGGGACGCGATCGCGCTCATCGAGGTCGATGGCGCGCTGCCCGAAGGCGTGCTCGAGGCGATCATGGAGATCGAACACGTGGTGCAGGCCCGTCCACTCGTGTTCGACGTCATCTGACGAGCCGGCGGCGTACCGCCGCTGGCGAGATTTCGCGTGCTGCTCACGGTCGCCCAACCGCCCTTCGGTTGGACTCGTCGGCGGGCGCGCAATCGCCTAGGCTCGCGGCGTGTGCGGCGATTCCCGCCGCCGTTGGCATGAGGCGGTATTGGAGGCTCCATGGCCGAGGAGACGGGCGGGCGGCCCTCGCAACCGGTGCAACGCAAGGCCGACCTCGCGCTCGAGGCGCAGAAGGCGGCAGCCCAGGGCCAATGGGCCCGAGCGCGCGCCCTGTTCGAGCAGGTGATCGAGGCCGACAAGCGCGACTACGATTCGCGTTTCAAGCTGGGGCTCGTGTTGCAGCGGGTCGGCGATCTCGGCGGTGCGGCGGTGCGCTTCAGCGAGGTGCTGCGGTTGTCGAGCGAGCATGTCGACGCGGGTCAGCGGCTCGCCGGCATTCTGGCGCTCGGGCGGCTCACCTATCCGGGTCTGCTCGATGCGGCAGGGCTCAAGGCGGGCTTGCGGCTCAAGGGCGTCGACCATCAACCGATCGCGGAAGCGGCATTGGCGCATGCCACATCGGACGGTCCGCTCGCCGAGGCGATGGCGGCCCCAGACGCCGAGCATGAACGGGCGGCGTTCGGGCTCATCGAGCGGCGAATGTCGGCTGCGCTCGACAACGAATTGTTCCTGCTCGGCCTTTCGGAAGGCGTCAATCGCGACCTCAAGCTCGAGCGGTTGCTCACTGTGCTGCGCCGCAAAGTGCTGCTCGACCTTCCCGAGGAGCGGCTCAACGATCGCGCGCTGCAGGCGTTCCTCACAGCCCTGGTGCGCCAACTGACGCGCAACGAATTCATCTTCGCGGAAACGAGTGCGGAAAGCGAGGCGCTGGCGCGACTCGAGGCGCCAGCCACGGAACTGGCTTCCGGCTCGGCGACGGCGGCCGTGGCGCTCGCCAATCTGGCGCTGTACCGGCCAATCGACCATCTTCTGCGGGGCCTCTCGTCGGCCGAGATCGAAGGGCTGAAGCCGCGCTGGCTGCGTGATCTGGCGCGCGAGGAACTCGATGCCGCGAACGGAGAGCGGCGGCTCGCGGCAAAGATTCCCAATCTCGGGCCGATCGCCGACGACGTCTCGAGGCGCGTCGCACGCCAGTACGAACACAATCCCTATCCGCGTTGGCGAAGCCTCAACATGCCCCAGCCGCTGAGCGGGCTGCGGAACCTTCAGCGGATCGCCTCGCCCGCGCCGATGCGCTTTGCCCAGGCGCCGTTCGATGTGCTGGTCGCGGGCGCGGGCACCGGGCGCGAGGCGATCCAGGCCGCCGTCGGCTATGGTCCGAACGCGCGCGTCCTGGCGATCGACCTCAGCCTCGCGAGCCTCGCCTATGGCCAGCGCATGGCCAATCGGCTCGGAGTCGACAACCTGTCGTTCGCCCAGGCCGACCTCATGTCGTTCGACGACGGCGGGCGCAGTTTCCAGATCATCGAGGCGGTCGGCGTGCTGCACCACATGGGCGATCCGATCGCCGGTTGGCGTTCGCTCGTCGAGCGGCTGGCGCCCGGCGGTTACATGCTGGTCGGGCTCTACAGTGCAATATCGCGCGAGCCGATCCTGGCGCTGGGGCTCGAGCCGGATTTTCCCGGAGCCGGGTGCAGCGATGCCGAGGCGCGGGCCTACCGCCAACGTCTGATCGCACAGAACCCCGACATCCCCGGCGGCAAGCTCGCGCGATCGAAGGATTTCCATACCCTGAGTTCGTTCCGCGACCTCGTCCTGCACGAGAGCGAGCAGCCATTCACCATTCCGGACATCGAACGCGCGCTGGAGAAGCTCGATCTGAATTTCCTCGGCTTTGCCGCGAGTGGCTTCGTGCGCCAGGGCTTCGCGAAGGCCTATCCGGAGGAGAAATGGCCGGGGCGGTTCGCGAGCTGGGAGGCGTTCGAGAAGGCGAACCCGGGGGTGTTCAACGCGATGTACCAATTCTGGTGTCAGAAGCGGCCTGGGTGAGAGGTATATCGCCCTCGACGATGCGATGCCCGATTGCCGCCGTGGTGCAGGTCTAACCATGAACCACGCGCGGCTGCGGCGCGGAACATCGAGACCAATGGAGCGTTCCCCGATGCGATTGTCTGCGAGACGGATTGGCTTCCTGGTAAGACCGACCTTGGCCGCCTTCATCATCGCCGGTCTCTCAGCGGGGCTCGGCACGATGGCGCAGGCCGACGAAATCGGCATCGAATCCGAGATCGATTCGGTGACCGTTTTTCCGACCGGGGCGGAGGCGCGGCGGCTGGCAAAGGTGAAGCTGCCGGCCGGCGAGCACGTGCTGGTAATCGATGATCTGCCGGCCGAGGTGATCTCCGGATCGGTGCGCGTCGAGGGTTCGGCGACAGGTGGCCTCAGACTCGGCGCCGTGGATACCGAAGTGCGCTACGTCATCGGGGACGACGCCGAGCGCGAGCTGGACGCCAAGACACGCAAGGCACTCGAGGACGAAATCGAGAGGCTGAGCGACGAATTGCAGTCGCTGACCGACCGCTTGAACGTCGCCGCGACACAGCGCTCGCTCATGGTCAACCTCGCGAGCGGTGGCGTCATCGCCAAGGGCCAGGGGCTCGGTGAACATCCCTGGGGCATCGAGCCGGCACGGCTCGGCGAACTCTATCAACTCATCGGCGAGCGCATGAGCGAGGCCGACGGGGTCATTCAGGCGACGCGCATCGCGCAACGCAAGATCACCGAGCGGATCGACGAATTGAGACGCCAGCTCGAAAGCGAGCCGCCACGCGAAGAGCAACGTACCGTGGTGCACGTCCAGGTCGTTGCGCTCGCTGAACTCGAGGCGGATTTGAGCATCCGCTACCAATTGCAGAGCGCCAGCTGGCAGCCGCAATACGAGGCGCGCATGTCGACCGAGGCGGCGAGCGGGGCGGCCGGGCTGCAGCTCGTGCGGTTCGCGAACATCCAGCAGGCGACCGGCGAGGACTGGCGCAACGTCGCCCTGACGCTCTCGACGACGCAGCCGGCGCGCGGCACCTCGGCGCCCGATCTGCCGTCACTGCGCCTCGAGTTCGAGCCCGAGCAGCCGCCGGCACCGGCGCCGACCGCCATGCGGATGCGGCCGCGGGCGGGCGGTACGCTCAGCATGGAGGATGCGGTGGCCCCGGAAGCCGCGGGCTACGCACAGGTCGGTGCCGCGGCGCCCGTGAGCCAGCCGGCGGTGCAGATCGAAGCGCGGATCTCCTCGAGTGCATTCCAGGCGAGCTATGGCATCCCCGGGCGAACGACGGTGGCAACGAGCGGCGCGGAGCGGCGCGTGCGGATCGATGCGGTGAGCCCGGAAACGGAGCTGGTGCGGCGAACCGTGCCCTCCCTCTCGCCCGCCGTCTATCTCTATGCGGACCTCACCGTGCCGGCGGATGTCCGGCTGCTCGAGGGGCCGGTGTCGCTGTTTCGTGACGATGTCTTCGTCGGTGCCGGCTGGATGCCGCAGCTCGCTGCCGGCGCAAAGCACAAGCTCGGTGTCGGCATCGACGACGGCATCACCGTGCGGCACAACGAGACGGAGCGCACGGCCGGCGAGAGTGGCACCTTCTCGACCTCCAAAACGGAGATCAATCGTTTCAAGATCACACTCGAGAACCGCCATGCCGTGCCGGTCAAGGTCTGGGTGGTGGACCGGGTGCCGGTGCCGGGTGACGAGGCCATCAAGGTGGCACTCAAGGGAGCGGCGAACAAACCGTCCGAGCGCGACCTCGACAATCTACCGGGCGTCATCGCTTGGGAGATCGAGGTTGCAGCCGGAAAAACGGGCGAGATCGAATTCGGTTACGATCTCAGCTGGCCAGCCGACAAGCGACTCGTGCGCCTGCCCGGCGGACCGATCCAGCTGCGCTGACGGGGCGCGGGCGGGGCAAAATCGCGTGTGGCGGTCGAGGTGATCGGCCGCCACACCTCAACGTGCTCGGCGGGCCGCCTCGACGAGGCGGATGATCATCGGCGTCAGGATGAGCTGCATGGCGAGGTCGAGCTTGTCGCCCGGGATGACGATGGAATTCGCGCGGCTCATCCAGCTGCCGGGGATCATCGTCACGAGGTAGGAAAAATCGATCCCCCGCGGATTGCGAAAGCGGATGACGACGAGGGATTCGCCCGCCGTCGGAATCCAGCGCGCGATGAAGGGGTTCGAGGTGTCGACGATCGGCACGCGCTGGAAATTGACGTCGGTCTCGGTGAACTGCGGGCAGATGACGTGCACGTAGGCGTGCATGCGGCGCAGGATCGTGTCGGTGACGGCCTCGGTGGAATAACCTCTCGTGGCGCGGTCGCGGTGGATTTTCTGTATCCACTCGAGGTTGATGACGGGGACCACGCCGATGCGCAGGTCGGCCTGGCTGGCAATGTCGATGCCATCGGCGCGTAGGGCTCCGTGCAGCCCTTCATAAAAGAGCAGATCGGTGTCTTCGCCAATTTCCTCCCATTCGGTGAAGGAGCCCTCGGCAATCGCGAGCTGGGCGGCCTGGGCGGCGTCGTGCGCGTAGCGGCGCGAGCGGGCGCGGCCGGTCTCGCCGTAGCGGCGCAGTTGCGCCTCGAGTACATCGAGGATGTTCGCCTCGATCGAGAAGTGGCTGAATGTCAGGTCGTTTCGTGCGGCACGGTGCGCAAGCTCCTCGGACATGCTCTGGCGGTCGTAGCGGTGGAACGCGTCGCCTTCCATCATCGCCGCCCGGATGCCCTCGCGGCGGAAAATCTGCTCGAAGGTGTGGCGAACGGTGCTCGTGCCGGCGCCCGAGGCGCCCACGACCGTTATGATCGGGTGGCGGACCGACATGGCTGGCCTCAGGAGTGGAAAAGACCGCGCGAGACGAAAAGGGGCGAGCAGCGGCGGGCGTGGAAGGGATCGTGGTGGTAGCGCTCGATGCTGCTCACTTCCTCGCGCGAGCCGAGCGCCACGGGAGCGTGCTCGAGGATCGCGCTGGGCGTGCGCTCGAGCAGCGGGGCGAGCCCGTCACTCGCCCGGCCGCCGGCCGCCTCGGTCACGAGGGCGAGGGGGGTGGCCACGTGGACCAGGGCAAGGCCACCGGCGACGGGCGCCGAAGGAGCGCAGCAGGGAAGGAAGAGTACGCCGCCGGCCTGGAGGATCCCGTGCAGTTCGCCGGCTGGGGAACCGGACCAGCGCAGCGCATGCTCGCGGCCGTGCGGGCCAGGCGAGCCGGCGAGACAATCCTCGAGGTAGGTGCGGGCGGGCGTCGGCCAGAGGCGCTCGCACGAGATGTCGGAGGCGAGCCGGTTCGACGTCGGCGGAATGGCGGGTTGGCCGGCGGTTGGAACAAAGCGACCCGTGAGGCGATCGAGGTGGAAGCAGTGGAGGCGGCCCGCGACGGCCATCACGAACGCGGTGCGCGCGCCATAAAGTACATAGCCACCGGCAAGATGGTCGCGGCCGGGCCGCAGGAACGGTGCCCCGGGTTCGGCGATCTCGTCGCGTGGGTGATCGGCAGTGATCAAAAAGAGGGTCGCCGCCCCGTCGGCGCTGGCGGGGCTGGCCAGGGTCAACGGGGTCAAGGCGACGGCATAACCGGTCGCGGGTGCCTTCGAGTGCGACAGCCGGCCGTCGGGCCAGGCGATGACCGAAACCGGGGCGGCCGCGAGTGCCTCGGCGAAGATCGCATGCGGGCTCGCCGGATGGTCGCCACACGGTGCCGTGCGTTCGCTGGGCGGCAGGGTGCCATCGGCGAGGAGATCGGCCACGAGCCGGCTCGCCTCGGCCAGGGCGAGGGCAACGGCGAGGGCGGCTGGCGCGCCGGCCGCATCGAATGCCATGCGCAACCGCTCGCCGAGGTCGCCGGACCTGTCGATCCCCGCACCGCGCGCGTTGTTGTCGCGTCGCTGCTTTCGGTCACTCAATGAGCAACTCCCGCTGTCGATCTGTGCCTAAAGTATGATCCTGTCGTGCCAACGCACAAAAGGAAACCGTGATCTTTGCAGGGCGGGGAGCGGGGCAGGTGATGGTGGAGTTGGGAATCGCTGGCCGGTCCGGCCAAGCCCGCCGCGGCGCCCGTCAGCGCGCCAGCTCGCGCAGTGCGAGGCGGATCAGCTCTTTTTCCGGCGCGTCATCGCCGGCCTTCTGGCGGGCGGCGGCGACGGCGCCGGAGGCCTGGGCCTGCTGGTAGCCGAGATTGACGAGGGCGGAGACGGCGTCGGCGGCCGCCGAGCCGCCTGGTGTTGTCGGGAGCGCCACGTGGGTGCCCGACGGCAAGGTCATTCCGGCAGCGGTGAGGGCGGGGGCCTTGTCGCGCAGTTCCGCGACGATGCGCTGGGCGAGCTTGGGTCCGACACCCTGGGCCCGCGCGACCATGGCCTTGTCCTGGACGGCGATGGCGGTTGCCAGTTCGCCGGGGGCGAGGACACCGAGGATCGCGAGCGCGGACTTCGCGCCGACCCCTTGAACCGACTGGAGCAGGCGGAACCAGCGGCGCTCCGTCTCGCTTTCGAAGCCGAAGAGGCGGATCATGTCCTCGCGCACGAGCGTCTCGATGGCGAGGCTGGCCTCCTCGCCGACCTCGAGACGCGCCAGCAGCCGGGTGCCGCAGTGGACCTCGTAGCCGACCCCGCCGACGTCGAGGATCACGAAGTCCTCGCCGAAGCTGTCGACGCGCCCTCTGAGCTTGCCGATCATCCGGCGGCCCCCGCTGCGAGAACGCCATGGCGGGCCGCAAGGGCCCGGGCGCCGCGATGGTTGGCGTGGCAGATCGCGATGGCGAGGGCATCGGCCTCGTCGTCGCTCTCGGGGCGGGCGCGCGGCAGCAGGATCTGAAGCATGGCGTGGATCTGGACCTTTTCGGCGTGGCCGCTGCCAACCACGGTTTTCTTGATGAGGTTCGGAGCGTACTCGGCAACCGAGAGGCCGGCGAGGGCCGGCACGAGCAGCGCAATGCCGCGCGCCTGACCGAGCTTCAACGTCGCCCGGGCGTCGCGGTTGACGAAGGTTTCCTCGACGGCCGCCTCGTTCGGGCGATGCGCGCGCACGATCCCGGTCAGGCCCTCGTGGAGGGCGCGAAGGCGAACGGCCAGCGGGTCGCCCGCGTCGGAGGTCACGCGCCCACTCGCGATGTAGCGCAAGCGGACCCCGTCGCTCTCGATGATGCCCCAGCCGGTGCGCCGGAGGCCGGGGTCGATGCCGATGATGCGTGTGGCAGCCTGCATGACGTTCCCCCCGAAGTGCGTCGCCCGACCGGCGCATGCGGGACCACCTTAGAGTGATTTGCCCGTCCGCGGCGAGCCAGTGCCTTGTTCGAGGGGCTTGAAAAGGCAACCGGATCACCGGAGGGACGGCGGCCGCAGGACGATGAAATCAGGTTTCATTTGCAATTCGCTAGACGGTCTTCGTCGGGCCGTCCCGCACGAATTCGTCTGGGCTCTCCATTCCATCGTCACAACGGGCGGCCGAGGATCGGCGCTCACGGATGGAACCAAAGCTCTAGGAGACCTCAGATGATCCGCAAGATCGCAGCTTACGCCTTCGTCACCGCCTCTTCGATGCTGGTTGCTGGTTCGGCCTTCGCCGGCTGCGTGACCTACGTGCCCCGCTACTACGGCTGGTGAGCCGGCGCTGAGCGCCAAGGGGGACCGGGTTGGTCCCCCACCCCTGGATTGCACGAGACCCGATCGAAACCCCACCCTTCAAGGAGACTTCCGATGATCCGCAAGATCGCAGCTTACGCCTTCGTCACCGCCTCTTCGATGCTCGTCGCTGGTTCGGCCTTCGCCGGCTGCGTCACCTACGTGCCCCGCTACTAC